>CAYYOX010000791.1:0-3304 GCA_964473065.1 uncultured Planctomycetaceae bacterium
GTGACTTTCCCTCGGTTCGGCCATCACGCCGGGTCCGTTGCCCATGTTACTGCCGCCGTAGAACGTCGAATCGCTGTTGAAGAGCTCTTCGTACCAGCAAGCCTCGGGCACTCCCAGCATGTGGTTGGTTCGGGGTACGGGCGTGAAGTTACAACAGACGATGACATAGTCGTCGGGATCCTTTGCGCGGCGGATATAGCTGAACGTGCTGTTCTCGTAGTTGTGGCAATCGATCCACTCGAAGCCGTGTCCGTCAAAGTCGAGTTCGTAGAGTGCCTTTTCGCTACGATAGAGCCGATTGAGATCGGCCACGCACTTCTGTAGTCCCTGATGGGAAGACCATTGCAGCAGGTCCCATTGCAGGCTGGAGTCGAAGTCCCACTCGTTCCACTGCCCGAAATCGCCGCCCATGAACAACAGCTTCTTGCCCGGATGGGTCCACATATAGCTGTAAAGCATGCGCAGGTTGGCGAATTGTTGCCACAGATCACCCGGCATCTTGTCGAGCAACGAGCCCTTGCCATGCACCACTTCGTCGTGCGAAAGCGGCAGACAAAAGTTCTCGGTGAAGGCATAGATCAGCGAAAATGTTAGCTCGTCCTGATGATACTTGCGATGCACCGGCTCATGGTGCATATATCGCAGCGTATCGTTCATCCAGCCCATGTTCCACTTCAAGCTGAACCCGAGCCCACCGAGATAGGTCGGCCGCGACACGCCGGGCCAGGCGGTCGATTCCTCGGCGATCGTCAACACGCCGGGAAACTGCAAGTGGGATTGCTCGTTGAACGATTTGATAAACTCGATCGCGTCGAGGTTCTCGCGACCGCCGTACTTGTTCGGAATCCAATCGTCATCTTCCCGGCTATAATCCAGGTAGAGCATCGACGCCACCGCATCCACGCGCATCCCGTCGATGTGGTACTTGTCGTACCAGAACAGAGCGTTGGAGGTCAGGAAGTTGGCAACTTCGTGGCGTCCGTAGTTGAAGATGAGCGTACCCCAATCGCGATGCTCGCCTTGGCGCGGGTCGGAATGTTCGTAAAGGGCCGTGCCGTCGAATTGCCGCAGTCCGTGTCCGTCGCGGGGAAAATGCGCCGGTACCCAGTCCAAGACCACGCCAATGTCGTTCTGATGGCACAAATCGACAAAGTACATGAAGTCCTGAGGCGTTCCGTAACGCGACGTGGCCGCATAGTAGCCGACCGGCTGATATCCCCAACTGGCCGTCAGCGGGTGCTCGTTGACCGGCAACAGCTCGATATGCGTGTAGCCCATCTCCTTGCAGTAGTCGACCAGTTGATGCGCTAAATCGCGATACGACAGCCACTTCGAGGGATCATCGCCGGGCCGCCGCCAGCTACCCAGATGGACCTCGTAAAACGACAGCGGCCGGTTGAGCCAATCGGTTTCCGGGCGCTGCTTCATCCATGCCGAATCCTGCCAATCATGACTCGTTAGGTCGATCACTTTCGAGGCGGTCAGCGGTGGCAACTCGGCCCCGAACCCGAACGGATCGGCCTTCTGGAGAACCTGACCGTGGTGGCGGATCTCGTATTTGTACAACGTCCCCTCACCCAGGCTGGGGATGAACAGCTCCCAAAACCCGCTGGGAATATGCTTGCGCATCGGGTGGCGCCGCCCGTCCCACATGTTGAAGTCACCAATAACGCTCACGCCCGAGGCATTCGGCGCCCAGACCGCAAAATTGACGCCCTCGACGCCGTCAACCGTTCGTAGCTGAGCGCCCAGCTTCTCGTAACATTGCCAGTGCTGCCCCTCGTTCATGAGGTGGAAATCGTATTCGGTCAGCAAGTGGGGGAATGCGTAAGGATCGTGCATGGTGTCTTTCTTCCCGCCCTCGTCCGCCGTACGAATCATATACCGCGTCGATTCGTCCCCGTCGGCAGCAGGGCAAATGGCCTCGAATAGTCCCGCCGGGTGAATCCGCCGCATCGGACGCGATGCTCCCTTATTCTTCGGATCCACAACCCAGGCCTGCGAGGAGTGGGGTAAATAAGCACGGACCGCCAACGCGTTGCGCCCTGCTTCCACCACCTCATGCGGCCCGAGCAGCTCGAACGGGTTCTCGTGTCGTCCTTCTAAAAGCTGACTAACATTCTCTAACGCAACCGTTGTCCGCACGTAAGCTTCTCCTTGCTGCGCTTCCCGGAAAACGTTCGACCCGCTCGGCAAACCGAGCGGTCGTGGCGATGCCCCGAGCCGGAAAGCTATCTCTTCTTCAATGAACCAAAACAGTTATCCGGCCCGACGACGCCATGTCGGGACCGTCCATGATCGCAAAATCCGTTGCCGCCAAAGGCTCGCCAGCGCCGCCAACCATCGTCGGCATCGCGTCGCCATGTCTATCGATTCCGGCAACGCTCGATATCTTAACTCAGGCGCCCCCGAAATGCGAATCCCGTCGGAAGGTACTTCTTCCGTCAGGTAGTCCTCACCCCCGACCACGCGAAGTTGTGGTCTTTCGTGTGGGGGATCGAACCGTCGAATCCGACAGTCCACCCGATGATACTGCAACGCGTGATCCATACGCTGCCAAAGGTCCCCGTTCTTCACCGGCACCATCTGGCCGAAAAACTCCCACCGCCATCCGTTGTCCCGCCATTGCGACAGGCCATACTCCATGCCCTGGCGCACATACGGGCTGCATCCGACCAAAGTTACCCGTGAGGGCTGGTCGAGCGACTCCAGCGCGCGGACCACCGTCAACAGGTCGAGTCGTTCGCCGCAAACGTCCGGCTCGATGTCGGCCGCCTCGAAATGCTCCGAACCGTCCTCCGTCTTCAAAACGAACTGCCACCGCCCCAAGTCGCAGGACTCGTTTGTCGTAGAGAACAGCAGGTAGTGCGGTGTAGGAACAGTCATCGGAAAGTGAAGCGTGGAACTATGGGGAACTTAGGTATGTCAGGAAAACCAGAACATTCGATCTGGCCCCAGATGCGTTAAGTCACTTAGTAAACACCACTTATAACGCGAACCGACACGAAGGGAAACCGACATCCAGCCGAAAACTCTACGCGACCATTACGGCATACCCTATCGGCTCATCTTTACATATCGGACCACGCAACGCATCTTCCCCACTTTATCTCCCTTAACTTTCAGCACTTCCCCCGAGCGCGTAGGGTGGGCTCTGCCCACCAATTCCCGCAAGAGTTTGTAGGGTGCGTGAAACGCACCGACCCGAAAGCACAGATCCGAAAGACTCAAAGATCCGTTAACACCCATCAGCCGCTACAGCGTAGCCAGCAGCAGGTCGGCGGCGGCCGGGTCGATGCCGTGG
>CAYYOX010000792.1:0-796 GCA_964473065.1 uncultured Planctomycetaceae bacterium
TGTTCGGGTGGGACTGTCCGCCCATAGCCAGACCGGACGACGGGCGTGGCTTCGCTTCCCCCCGGGGTCGCGGCGGGGCTGGCGCGGTTTTTTTTGGAACGCCGTCCACCCCCGAAAGAAGAAAAACGCGCGGGGCAAGCCCCGCCGCTAAACGGTATAATGATATTCGCTAACCTGTGTATGGCGTCACGAATGACCAATTCTGACGCGGTTTGCCCTCGCGGATGGGGTTTTTCTCGACGTATTGAATGGCTCGCGTTACTCGCTGAGGGTTGTCCAAATAGACGCGCCAACAATTTCGTACCCAGGGCGACGGGTGGGAACCGTCGTCCTCTCGGAAGTTCTCCAACGGATGCATTCCTGCGTCGTTCAACTGGTGCGTGGCGCGGCCTTTGAGGTGACGTACGATTTGTTCGATCTTACGCGAGTGACGCGCAACGACCAGATGAACATGTTCCGGGAGAATCGAGCAGGCGTGCAGAATGTAGGCCGACTCGTCCATCGCCTGGCGGAAGCCCTTGGAAACGGCCAGGGCTTGCCGGCCATCGAGCTTGACCGTCGGGTATTGCAGCGCCTGTTTCGCCGCTTGCCGATGATTATGATCGTGCGGCTCGGCCGCCAGTGATCGGCGAGTGGTGACCGTGGTGGCTTTACCGAAATGGAGAACCTCCCAGCGACGAATGAAATCCGACCACGAGCCACGCGGGTCGTTAGGGAGCCAGAACCCGTAGACCGTGAAAACGGCATGGTAGGCGATGACCATACTAAACCTCCATTCGTTTCAATTCACCCGTTT
>CAYYOX010000792.1:806-3304 GCA_964473065.1 uncultured Planctomycetaceae bacterium
TGCCCCCGGGGGCTTGGTGAGGGTGCGAAACCCCTGAGAACGTGAAGTCGGGTTGGTGGGTGATGCCCATACTACACCCCCTTTCGTTTAATTGCCCCTGTTTGGCGGGGGGCGTTGCCCCGCGTTTTTGTGGGGGGGGGGCGGCGGGGCGCCAAAAACCGCGGGGAAAGCCCCGCCGCTAAACGGGTTTGCGCAAATTCCGGGCGAAAAACTCGGGGAATTCCGGGGGGGAATTCCGGGGACACGAACCGATATTGGCATGCTGGGAAGGATTCGGTGGATTCCCAGCATGGCTGGATCAAGGATGATTCTTTCTCTCTATCCGTGTTCAAACCGTGCGCAGCGCCTTACAATCCCAGCACGGAATAGACGATGTCCTTGACCGCGCCGGCCGCTTCTAGCCGTTCGAGGATCGGATCGAGTTCGCTGGGCGAGCCGGCTAGGAAATAGGTCCAACCGTGCGTGTCCTGCTGGACTAGCTCGCTGGTGAGGAAGCTCGTTTCGCCGGCCACGTCGCCGGGCACGAGCCGTCGCGTGGCCAGGATCATGACCGACTTGCGTAGGTATTGCGAGTCGTAAGGATGCTCTTCCAGTTCGGTCACTTTGCTCAGACGCCGGACCTTGCGGACCATCTTGTCCTTGTCGTCCCGGCTACAGGAGAAGGTCAACACCACGCTGCCGTCCACGCCGGCACGCTCCTCGAAGCCGTGGCCCACGACCGTATCGATGCTGACCCCTTCGTTGCTAAACGCCGAGGCGATGCTGGTCAGTGCCCCGGCCCGATCCATCACGTGGGCGCGAAAGATCCATTGTTGGTGGTCGGCGTCACTCATCGTTCACATCTCCTTGCTTGCTCGACGGCAGGTCCAACACGCGATGGCCGTAGACCGAAGCCAGGGCGATCGACGCCAGGCGGGTCTCCAGCGAATCGGCCCGGGAAAGGATAATATAGGGCACGGGAAACCCGACCGCCACACTGGCCAGCGAGGCCAGCCCGAACTTGTTCATCGCACTGATCGTCTTGTAGAGCACGTTGGCCGCATCGATATTCGGACAGACCAGCACGTCGGCCCGCCCGGCCACTTTGTCCGCCCCGGGCAACTGGTCCACGCCCTTGAGCTCGGCCGAGCGGGGATCGGTGGCCAGGTCGAAGGACAACGGGCCGTAGACTTCCGCGTCTGGCCAATCGAGCTTGGTGAGTTCGGCCCCCATGCCGGTCGACGGCAACGAGGCGATCTGTTTCTCGTTGGCCGAAAGCAGGGCCACCCGCGGCCGCTCGTTGCGAAGCACACGCCGGGCGACTTCCACTGCGTTGCGGATCAGGTCTTGCATCCGCTGGAAGTTGCAATCGGTGGTCACGCCCGCGTCGGTCATAATCATCATTCGGCCGTCGGCGATCGGCGCGGCGTCGAACAGGGTGACCAGACTGACGGTCGGACGAATCGCCAGCGGCAGCATCTGGCGATTGATCACCGGTGTGGAAATGTGGCCTTTGAGCACGATGTCGACGACCCCTTGCCGGATCAGATCGACCGTTGCGGTGGCGGCCGCCTGGTCGTCCTCGGCCGAGACGATGTCCTCGGCCGGGACTTCGATGCCGACTTCTTCGACCGATCGGGCGATTCGTTCCCGCTGGCCGACGAGCACGATCCGATCGACGATCCCATGGTCCCTGGCCGACTCGACCAGCCGCAGGTCCTCGACCCGTTCTCCGCCAACCACTACCACCGAGACGCCGGCCAAGCGACCGGCGATCTCGACCAGATCGACCACGCGGCACAGTTCTTCCGACGGTTCGGGCGCGGGTTGTTCAGTGGATTGCGACATGGCGTAGGTCGTTTGTTCGGTTGGTTACCGGTTGATGCTTGTCATGCCGCGATTGTACCGCCAGTGTGCCGAATCGGATAGGGGATGTTTCGGGGATCCTCGTAGGGTGGGTCGAGGTACGAAGACCCACGCGAATCCATGTGAACAGGAATGAAACTGTCTCACGCAAAGGCGCGAAGACGCAAAGAAGGACGGGAGAAGGATGGTGCTCTCTTTGTGTGAGACCTCTTCACTGCCTACTGTCTACTGCTTACTGCCTACTGCTCACTGATTGGCAAGTAGTTTCCTAGGCCAATGATGATGACCGCGAAGACTAAGACCGCAATGCCTGCCCAGAGGATCGCCCGGGTGCCTGGGCTGGTTCCTTTCCATTCCTTCATGGCGATTCCCCAGAGGTTGCTCATGGCGATGATCAGGGCCATGAGAATGCTCCAGGCGGTGAAGTCGTACTCGCCCATCTTGACGTATCCCATGCCGTAGAAAAAGAATTGGACGTACCAAAGGGTTCCGGCCAAGATGACGAGGAAGTAGTTCCGAGCCTGCGCGGCGGCCGGGCCGGAAACGTAATCGCCGAGCGTCTTGTTCTTAAAACCGAGAAACAGACACCAAGCCAGATTGGTGAAGAATCCCGCGAAGGTAATCACGAAGAAGATGGCATTATTGGCATACAG
>CAYYOX010000793.1:0-957 GCA_964473065.1 uncultured Planctomycetaceae bacterium
GGTATACATTGCCCTGGCATGCCCGGACGGCACCTGGGTGTACAAGCACGTATTCCCCGGCGACCGCCAGGCCGTCCGCCGGCGCTCCACACTGGCTGCACTGAACTATCTGAGACTAAAGTTGCTGGCCGAGATGGAGAAATAAAAACCCCTTCGCAACTGAAGGGGATTTGCTTGCATTTCTCGGCCTGGCCGGCCGAGTTCAGCTGCTATTGTCTAGAAGTCATCCTCACCGGACTCCATGGT
This sequence comes from uncultured Planctomycetaceae bacterium, assembly GCA_964473065.1. Lineage (GTDB taxonomy): Bacteria > Planctomycetota > Planctomycetia > Pirellulales > Thermoguttaceae > CAYYOX01. The sequence continues at coordinate 247 of CAYYOX010000793.1, forward strand.
ATCCTTCCAGAGTTTGATATTCTCCAGATAGACGGCCGTGCCGCGAGCGACGGCGGTCAGCGGATCATCGACGACGCGGACGTCAAGGCCGGTGGCGTTGGTCAGCACGGTGTCCATGCCCCGCAGCAGCGCCCCACCTCCTGCAAGCGCGACACCCCTGTCGACCAAGTCGGCGGCCAGTTCCGGCTCGGCCTGTTCCAGACACCTCGTCACGCAGTCGATGATGGACCCCACCGGCTCTTTGAGCGCCTCGCGAACCTCCTCGGAGGAGATCATCGTCTTCCTCGGCAGGCCGGAAATCATATCCCGCCCGCGGACTTCCATTGTCATTTCCTGCTCCAGCGGCGCGGCTGAGCCGATCTCGATCTTGATTCTCTCGGCCGTCTGCTCGCCGATCATCAGGTTGTAGGTTCGCTTCATGTGGGCGGCAATGGCCTCATCCATGAGCCATTCTTCTTCATTCTTGGTAATCATTATGATGGGAAGGGCCAGGTTCACGGCCTTGATCTCCTGGAGGGTTTGAAGACCGTCCATCCCGTCCATCATCTCGTCCAGGAGCACCAGGTTGAATTCGCCGTTTCTCACCTCGTGGATGGCATCCTCACCGGAATGGACGGGTGTCACCTCGTAGCCCTGCTCTTCCAGGAAAAGAACGTGGGGCTTAAGCAGGTCGATCTCGTCATCGGCCCACAAAATCCGGCCCCGTTCGGT
>CAYYOX010000793.1:967-3303 GCA_964473065.1 uncultured Planctomycetaceae bacterium
GGCGTTGCTTTTCTCTGCCGTCGGCTCGCCTCTCATGAGGTTGTCGGTTCGCTTCATGTGGGCGGCGATGGCCTCGTCCATGTCGTCGCCGGCGACGCGGATCGACTCACAGACGGTGATATCGGCCAGCGACATGATGGCCACTTCCGTCGTTCCGCCGCCGATGTCGGCGATCATCGACGCGGTCGGTTCCATGATTGGAAGCTCAGCGCCGATACCGCAGGCCATCGGTTCTTCAACGAGGTAGACGCGCCGGGCGCCCGCCCGCTCGGCGGAGTTCAGCACGGCTCGCTTTTCCACGGCGGTGATCCCGGACGGCACTGCGATGACAACGCGCGGCTTGACGAGGCTGCGCCGGCGATGCACCTTCCGGATGAAATAGCTGAGCATCGCCTCGGTGATGTCGAAGTCGGCGATGACGCCGTCCTTCATCGGTCGAATCGCGCTTATCGAGCCGGGCGTCTTGCCGAGCATCTCCTTGGCCACAATCCCAACGGCATTACCGTTCTGCAGCACGCGGTTCGTCCCCCGCTTCACGGCCACGACGGACGGTTCATTCAGGACGATCCCTTCCCCGCGTACGCATACCAGCGTATTGCAGGTACCCAGATCGATGCCCATGTCCATCGAAAACAGACCAAGTATGGGGTCCAGGATCATATCGACTTCATCCCATCCCGGTGAGGATCTAAATGGCGCCGCTTTGTCCTACCTGTCGCTATGCGCGTCGCCCGGAGACCTTCATTTTATTAGTTGACGCCTGATTCGCCGGCCAGGCGCGGCCACACATTGCAAGCACCGGACGCTACCGGCCGGGAATCAGTTCCTTCAACGGTTCAAAGAGTTGCCCAAGCGTTTGTCCGTATCCATTCGGCGGCGCCGCCATGAGGTCGTACATCACCAAGGCAATCGTCCCGGCCAGGGCGACGGCGGCTACAACCAGCATGACGGTATAGACATCCGGCTGCGGCTTGATCCGGATCAGCGGACCTTGCGCGGGAGTTTGGGGCATTCTTGTCTCTTTCTCTAACTCTGAAGACTCGTGGTAACCTTGTCGCCCTGCATGGGATTGACTTGACGATCGATGATGATCCCGGCAGCCTGGCCAATTTCCACATCCTCAATGCGCAGAAACGCTATCAACTGCGTTCCGCGGTAGATGATCATTTTCATGCCGCGTGTGATGCCTTTAGCCGATCCGATGTTGATGCTGGCGTAATCGCCCCTGACGGCCGTCACCGTCCCGGTAATCAGTTCGGTGGGCATCGGGGTGGTTTCTTCCCCGCGGCGGGCCACACCTGTACCGGTCTGCCTTAGCTGCTCGTTTTCCTCTTCCAGCTCGGTTATCCGCTCGGCGCGAACCTTCGCGAGTTTTTCGAAGCGGTCCGTTCCGGCCTCAGCTTGTTTGAGCAACTCGCCGACACGGATAAGCTCTTTGGCCAGCTTATTGATTTCAGTGCGGGTCTCGTCGAGCTGGCTGGCCAGCATATCGTTTCGCCTGTTAAACGTCACGGCTTCGTTTTTGAGTCCGGCCACCTCGACGGTCAGACGCTTGAGGTTGTTTTCCTGCTCGGCGGCCTTCGTCTGCCAAGCGCTCAATTCAGCCGTGAGCCTGTCAACTTCCGTTTGCTTCTGGGCAATGGTTCTGTTCTTCTCGGAAATGGCTGCATCCCGCTCTGCCTTTAGCTTTTCATTGCTCAGCTTTGCCTCGTTGAGGCCCATGCCCAGGAGTTTGTTTCTCATGAGCTCACGGTCGTATGCGAAACGATAGTTCGGAGCCACCGTCGCCTGCCGGATGAAGACTGGACAGGCCAGCAGAATCAAAACCACCAGGATCACGACGCTGATCTTAGTTAAGACACTCAAGCGATCTCTCCTTCGTCGCTAGCAATCAGAACACCCCGACGGTTCCACCGTGCCCGAAGCCACCAACGCCGTCGGGAAATCCATTGTCGTCAGCAGATTGTATTTTGCACGCAATCCAAGTCAAGGCAAATTTCTCCACTGGCAACGTCAGCAGCGATCAGTCCTTGCCGCCTGCCGTATATAACGTCGGCATGGGCTTGCTTTGCACCTCTGGCCGAGATGTTGGCTTGGTTTTGGCCTTCGGGCTGGACGGTTCCAAAGCCAGCTCGTGGGCCTTCAACAATCGAAGGATGCTCATTGCCGCGGCCACCCGCACGCCGCCGTCCTCGCTGTCCAGCAGCGGGTGGAGGATGTCCACGGCGGACTCCCTGTTCATCCACCCCAGGGAGATCACCGCCAGGCGTTGGAGCGAGTTGATGACGACGCCAGCACCCTCGCCCTTCCGTCTGTATCCTTCCCGCAGGACGCGC
>CAYYOX010000794.1:0-2104 GCA_964473065.1 uncultured Planctomycetaceae bacterium
TTTGGCACTGAACATATATCCGGCCAATTTCAACCGCTCCGCCTCGCCGCCGGAAAGCGTATTGGCCGGCTGCCCCAGCCGCACATAATCCAGGCCGACGTCGATCAGTCGCTTCAATCGGGCTTGAACCTTGGGGCGACCTCGGAAGAACGTGAACGCCTCGCGAACGGTCATCTCCAACACATCGGCGATGTTTCGCCCGCGGTAGGTCACTTCCAGGATTTCGTCACGATATCGAGTCCCGCCACACTGGCTGCATTTCATGTAGACGTCGGCCAAAAACTGCATGTCGATTTGCAGATGCCCGTCGCCGCGGCAAGTCGTGCAACGCCCGCCGTCGGCGTTGAAGCTGAAATGGGTGGCCGTATAGTTTCGGGTCCGGGCCTCGACCGTATCGGCAAACACGGCCCGGATTTCGTCGAAGGCCTTTAAGTAGGTCACGGGATTCGAGCGAGGCGAGCGGCCGATGGGGCTCTGATCGATCATAATCACTTCGTCGATCTGCCCGTCGCCGAATACGTCATCGTGTTCCAGCGGTTTCGACGCATCTTTGCGCAGCCGCCGACAAAGGGCCGGATAGAGCGTCTGCTGGACCAGCGTACTCTTACCCGACCCGCTGACCCCGGTCACCAGGCAAAGCACGCCCAGCGGGAATTCGACGGTCACGTTTTGGAGGTTATTTCCCCGCGCGCCGGCCAGCCGGACCCAACCATGATTGGGCGGTCGGCGTCGGCCGGTAGTCCCGATCCCACGCCGCCGGGCCAAGTAGTCGCCCGTCAGACTTTCGGGCGACTGCTGCATCTCTTCCGGCGTGCCTTGAAAAACGATCCGACCACCCCGTTCTCCCGCGCCGGGGCCAATTTCGATCACCTGCTCGGCCGCTCGAATGACGGCCTCCTCGTGCTCGACCACCACTACCGTATTGTTGCGGTCGCGCAGTTGGCCGATCGCGACGATCAGTTGGTTGATGTCCCGCGGGTGCAAGCCGATCGAGGGTTCGTCGAGCACGTAGAGCATGTTGACCAGGCTGGAGCCCAAGGCCGAGGTCAGTGCCACGCGGCGCGCTTCTCCACCGCTGAGCGTCCGCATAGTGCGATCGAGCGTCAAATAGCCCAAGCCGACCTCTTCGAGGTATCCCAATCGGCCGCGAACCTGATCGAGCATCATGCGTCCGACCTGCTGTTGCCACTCGGTCAGTTGAAGCTCGCGGAAGAACCGGGCCGCGTCTTGCACCTTCATGGCCGAGATTTCGGCAATATCCCGGCCGCCGATCTTGGTGGCCAACGCTTCGTCGCGCAGACGCCTTCCCTCGCACACGGGGCAGGGTCGGTAGCTTCGCCAACGGCTTAGGAAGACGCGGATGTGCATCTTGTACTTGCGTCGCGAAAGCCACGCGAAGAAACCGTCCAGACCGCCGAATTCTCGCTTGGGGACGCCCTCGGTGATCAGTTTCAAGTGCTCTTCGCCCAATTCGGAAAACGGCACGTCGACCGGCAAGTCGTAATCGCCGGCCAAGGCCAGCAACTCTTCGAGTTCGTGCGCGTAGGCCGGGCTGTTGAACGGCGCGATGGCCCCGCCGCGAAGCGATTTGCTCGGGTCGGGAACCACGAGTTCCATGTCGATGCCGATCACATTGCCAAATCCCTCGCATTCGGGACACGCCCCCAACGGGCTGTTGAAGCTGTAGAGTCTCGGCTCGGGCGTAGGATACTCGCGCCCGCAATCCTCGCAAGTCAGTTGCGTGCTGAACCCGACCCGCCGCCATGGGCGACCATCGATCGGATGCTCGCTGCCCCTTGTCAGGTGCGACGTCTCACCGGCAACAAAGGCGAAGCAACGACCGCGGCCCTGGGTGAAGGCCGTTTCGAGCGAATCGCGAATCCGATTCTCCTCGACCGTCGCCGCCGTGAGCCGATCGACGACCGCGTAGAAACCGCCATTGCCGAGCGCCTCGGGCAAAGGTTCTTCCGTGAGGTTAATCAGTCGATCGCCGACGATCACGCGAATGAAGCCGTCCTCTCGCAAGCCGGCGGCCATCTGATCGACGTGATTCTCCTCGGTCCACTCCATGCGGAAAGCGACCATATATCGCGTACGCTCGGGC
>CAYYOX010000794.1:2114-3296 GCA_964473065.1 uncultured Planctomycetaceae bacterium
CCATCGATCCGTTCGGCCTCGGGCTTTTCCAGCCGCTGGAGAAACTGCCGCGTATAGGCCGAGAAGCTCTCAATGTAGCGGCGCTGTCCCTCGGCATAAAGCGTATCCAGCGCCAGGCTACTTTTCCCGCTGCCGCTAAGCCCGCACAGCACGATCAGCTTGCCGCGCGGCAAGTCCAGATCGATCGCCTGGAGGTTGTGCACCTCGACGCCACGCAACGATATCTGACCTGCTCCGCTCATCTTTCCCCAGCCAAGTCCCGTGACACCAAGCCAAACCCATATCATACCACACCGCCGCCCGAACGGCCAGAGGCGCGGGCGTGACCTGGAAAACTGGGCCGGTAGCTACGTTCGCCAGAACGTGGGGCGTGCCCAGGGGTAGCGACCACGTTCTGGCGAACGTAGCTACGACAGTGTGTCGCGGCACTCCTCCTTGTCATAACCGGCATTTCTCGGTCTACTTGGCGGCATGGAATATCGAGGACGACGCGTCACGATCATGGGGCTGGGTCGCTTTGGCGGCGGAGTGGCGGCCGCGCGATGGCTGGCTCGCCAAGGGGCCCGCGTGACGGTTACCGATCTGGCCGACCAAGAGACCTTGGCCGACTCGCTCGACGCCCTGCGCGACGAACCGATCGCCGAATTCCACCTCGATGGCCATCGTGAAGAGGACTTCCGCCAGGCCGAGCTGATAGTCGTCAATCCGGCCGTCCGGCCTGAGAATCGGTTGCTTCAACTCGCACGCCAATCCGGGGCCCAACTGACCAGCGAAATCGAACTCTTCATGCGGGCGTCGCCTGCGCCGATTATTGGCGTGACCGGCTCGAACGGGAAATCGACCACTGCCGCCATGACGGCCGTCATCCTTCGGGCCGCCGGGCGGCGGGCATGGTTGGGCGGGAACATCGGGCACAGCCTACTCGACGATCTGCCGAACATTACGGCCGACGATCGCGCCGTGCTGGAACTGAGCAGCTTCCAACTCGAACACTTAAGCGACCACACACCGTCGGTAAACATGGCCCTGGTCACCGGCTGCTGCCCGAACCATTTGGATTGGCACAAAACCTTCGAAGCCTACATTGCGGCCAAGCAGAAACTGCTAACCGGCCAAACCAACGCCGACATGGCCGTGCTGAACACGCACGATCCGCAGGTCGCTCGTTGGACGTCACTGGTC
>CAYYOX010000795.1:0-3293 GCA_964473065.1 uncultured Planctomycetaceae bacterium
GTGTTGGCCAGATAGACGTAGGAGCCATTATTGTTCAGAGTTCCGCCGGTGAGATTCAGCGTACCGCCGGAAGGCACGTCGGGCCAAAGGGCATCGGCTATGTCGCCCAGCAAGATATGGCCGCCGTCAACGTTCAGCGAACCGCCGGTTAAGTTATAGGTTCCCTGGCTGCCGCGATGGCCGACAATCAAGAAGGGCGTGTTAAGGCTGCCGCCGGACTGGTTGGCTACGGCCGGGGCATGGGGCGTCCCGCCGATATAGGCTGCCTGCGTGTTGATGGTGCCCTCGCCCGAGATGTTCAGAGTCGGTGTGGGAAGTATGCCGGGAGGGGTCACGCCGTCGAGGCCGCCATCCCACCAATCACCGAGGATAATCCAGTCGACCAGGTTCATCGTCCCGCCGCTGATGTTGACGGTTCCCACGCCGCCGCGGTGGCCCAAAACCAGCCCGGTGCCGTTGAACGTTCCCCCGGTCTGATTGATGATGCCGGTGTTCTCAGGACCGAGACCAAGATAAGTCAACGGGCTGTTGACCACGCCGTCGCCGGAGATTTCCAATGTCCCGGTGGGATGCAAATCGGGGACCAAAGGGTCGTTCCAATGACCCAAAACGGTACCAAATGTCGCGTTCACGGACCCCCCGCTGATGCTGTAGGTCCCCGTGCTGCCGGCGTTTCCAATATACATCCAATCCGCTTCAGCGGTCACGTTGACCTCACCGCCCGTCTGGATCACCGTGCCCATGCTGTGGTGACCGTTGCCTACGAGGAATACCGGAGTGGTCGCCCGCCCGCCGCTGATCTCCATGGTCCCGTTGGTGTACACGTCGTCATAAGGGGCCACGTGCGGAACGTGAGCTACGTATATCCACACGCTTGCATCGATCGTGCCATCTTCCAGGGTGTAGGTTGACGTGCTGCCGTTTTGACCGACGAGTAGGCCAGCGACATTGACGGCTCCTCCCGACTGGGTAACGTCGGTGATCGAATGGGGGGAAACGCCATCGTAGAGCACCCAGGCATTTACGGTTCCCCCGGTGATCTTCATCTCGGCGACGGGAGGTACGTCGGGCGGCGCGCCTAAATGGAAGTTTTCCCACCAATTGCCCATGATGATATCAGTGGTCACGTTCAGTGAGCCGCCGTCGAGGTGGTAAGTTCCCGCCCCGCCGGTCTGGCCGAGGACCAAGTTCCAGGCGTTCATCGTACCGCCGCTCTGATTGATCCTACCGGGGATACCAGCCCCGACGCCCAGGTAGGTAAAATTGTTGGGGACATTGACCACGGCATCGCCCGAGATGTTCAGCGTGCCGTCCGAGGGCACGCCGGCCTCGGCCACATTGCCCAAGACCAACGTGTCGCCGACGTCCAAGGAGCCGCCGGAGATGTTGTAGACTCCCGTGCCGCCTAGGCGACCGATATCCATCCAAGTGTTGCTGCTGACCGCACCGCCGGATTGGTTGACCATACCTTGCGTACCGGGGCCCATGCCGACGACAAGGTATCCATCATAGCGGACGCCCAATGGATCCAGCCAGCCGGTGGCTGCGACGGTTCCGCCTTGGATCTCCATGGTCCCATCGGACGGGATGTCGTCGTAAGGGGCCGCGTGGGCATAGTCGCCCACAAAGATCCAGTGGGTCGCGTCCACCGAGCCGTCCACCATCGTGTAGGTCGCCGTGCTGCCGAGTCGGCCCACGTCCAGCCCGGCCACGCTGAGCGCGCCGCCCGTCTGCTCGACCGTGGCCGTGGCGTTGGGGCTGTTGCCGGCGTAAAGGACCCAGGCGTTCACGCTTCCGCCGTGGATTTCCATCGTGCCGCTGGGATAGACGTCGGGTGTGGTGACGTCAAACCAATCACCCATCATAATATCCGAGGTCAGGTTCAGTGAACCGCCGCTGATGGTGTAGGTTCCTTGACCGCTGCGGTGCCCGAGCCACATGATCTGACCGTCAAGAGTTCCGCCGGACTGGGTCAGCGTGCCGGTAGCCCCCGGACGCAACCCGACATACGTCCACGCGGCATTGACCGCCGCATCGCCGGAGATGTCCATGGTGCCGGTGGAGCCGACCGTGCCGGACGGATCCACGCCGACCAGGAGGTGCTGCGTCATGGTCAACGAACCGCTGCTAATGCCGTAGTGGCCCGTTCCGCCGAGATTGCCGACGTGCAAATTGTCGCCGCTTAGGCTTCCGCCGGTCTGGGTGACCGTTCCAATCGCGTCCGGGGTGATTCCGACGTGGATGGTCGGGGCGCTCATGGCCCCGCCGGTGATGTTCAGCGTGCCGGAAGACCCGACGTCGAGCGTGGTGACGTGGGTATAATTGCCCAGCCAGAGTTCGCCGGCGATGGTGGCCGTCCCGCCGTCGAGGTTGAACGTGCCGCTGCCGCTCTCCAGGCCCAGGAAGACGTTGTCGGCATTGAGCGTTCCACCCGACTGAGTCACGGCGCCCGTCCCGTTGTCCCGTCGCCCTACGCCCAGCCAGGGTGTGTTGACCGTCGCGTCGCCCCAGATGTTCAACGTCCCATCGGAGATCAATTCCCCGGAACCGTCGGCACCGACCACCAGCCAGGCGGTAAGGTCCAAGGAGCCGCTGCTGATGTCGTAGGTTCCCGTGCTACCCCAACGGGCAATATGTACTCCCGCGCCGCTGACCTGGCCTCCGGTTTGACTCAGTAGGGCGGTGCCCCCTTCTTGTGCTCCGACGTAGATTTCCGGGATGTTGACGCTCGCGGTGCCGGAGACGTTCAAGGTGCCGTTGGAATTGATGCCCCCATCTTCGAAGTCACCCAGCACGGCCCAATTGAGCACGTCCAGGGAGCCGCCGCTGATGTCGTAGGTTCCATCGCCGCCAACGACCCCCAGCCAGACATAATCGGCCTCGACCTGACCGTCGGTTTGGAGGATCGTGCCTACGGCGTTTTGTCCCGTTCCAACCTGCAACGAGCCGATGCCGGCGATGCCGCCGGTGATCTCTATCATACCGTACTGGTCGAGCCCGTGGCCGACGAAGGTCTCGGCAGCGTCGAGGTCCGCATTAACCACAACGACCACCTTGCCGCCCGGATCGACCCCATAGAGCGAAAGTATGTTGACGGAAGTTACAATCGAGTCGACGGTGACGATGCCGCTGCCCACTTGGGCGGTGCCGTCGGGGATCGCTCCGTTCCATCCATTGACCGAAATGTCGGTCCAGTTCAGATCGCCGCCACCCCACATGGCGTCGACTGCCAGAGCCGCCGGGGAACCTAGCATCGCTGCAAACACCCGTGCGACCCACGTCAAACAACCTCC
>CAYYOX010000796.1:0-3288 GCA_964473065.1 uncultured Planctomycetaceae bacterium
GGTTAAGCCTACTGTTGTGCTCCTGCGTGGGGGTGCAAAGTAGAACTACATACTCAACTCGCCCGGCTGAGGTTATTGGGGGGGACAGGTCCGAGACTCCTTTTCTGAGTCTCGCGATTGCGCCTTCTCCCTCTAATATGCTGCGTGCTTTGTCAGGGTTGATTCTGGTATTAACGGTTTCAGCATCACGATTTTGTCCAGTTTCCAGCAAGCACTCGAAGAGCACTTCATCCAACAAGGATCGGTAGATCCCCCAATCATCATCTGTAGATACTCGAATTGCAGCAATGCCGTCTTCACACGACCGAACCGCAGTACCAACAATCGACGCAAGCGTATTAACGTGTCCAGCCTCTGACATGTTTGCGCCGAACAGGGGCTGCGACGCCGACTCTACCGTCGACAACACCAGGGATTGGAAACTTCGCGGCCGTTTTCGCTCGGTCCCGTCTTTCTCTCTCTCTTGGACGTCGTCGTGTGAAGTTGCTGGAAGAACCACCAATTCGGCAGGGTGAATGTTGGCGAGCATTTCCCCAACAACCAGAACCATCCGCCACCTTCCAGATCGCACCAGGGTATCCTTGATTTGATTCTTGTTGCGTGAATGAGCGTGGTCATCATGCATCCAGGGCGGGGAATATTTTGCGTCCACCAGGTCAAGAATATCAAGCCAAAGCGTGGTCGTTTCGCCCGCCTCCAGCCTGGTGAGGCCGCGGTGGAGACTCTTTGGAAACTCTTCTGCCGAGTTCCGTCCGAAAGAGTATTTTCGGCCATCGGGACTCTCAAATAGCCCCGTGATTGACACCCAAGGGCTCGCACCAGAAATATCAACCACTGGGACGTCGCAACGTTGGGCTCCCCGACAAGTGACGTCAAGTCGAACAAGTAAAGGGTCCTCTTCGGAACTGAAAGCCGCAGTTGATAACTTGGCATCGAGAGACCGCAACACGACAAAACCGCCTGGTCGAAACTCGGTAGCGTTTCCAAACAGAAAGCGAACGTACAAATTGTGACGCTCCAGCGGGATGTCCCGCACGGAACTCATTGAGAGATACTCGACCTCCTGAGTGTCTCCCGCGAAAGCGATCAGAAGGATCATGATTATGAGTGAACTGAAAATCACTGAGGATTTGAGTGGGTCAACTCGCATGGCAATCTCCTTCACCATAGGTCCGAGGTGCGCCGAACAGCATGGATATGTTCGGGGCACAGGGTCAGGCCCGGGTCGGCGGACCAGTCGAATCCAAAATCTCCTCCGCCGAGATCGATCAGAAGAGGGAAATAATCATAATTCATCACACATGCATCATCGTTGATTGATTTGTTTCCGCAGTTATGATCGAAGTTAAAACTATGTGTCATTTCATGGAGCATTGTGGCTTGGAAGAGCTCGGCAACTGTACGAGGGCCGCCTGGCGGGATCCCCTGGATGTTGTCGTGGAATATCAACGCTGACTTGTGATTATCTAAGAAAGGGCTCATACCAAGAATCCGTCCTTCACTGATCTCGGCATATGAAGTATCCAACGGGAACGTTGAAGGGTCGATTCTTGATCTTACAATCCCATTCAATACAGAATAGTAGAAAAACGGACTGACTGTGAGAGTAGTGGAGTCGTTATCCACAATGCGGAATCTTAGCGGCCTGCTGTCAGCGGTCGAAACTCGGAAAAACGATCCGGAGAAGTTAACTGACCCAAGGTCGATCCCCTGGGCAAGCTCAATTAAAAGCGCGTTGTCTTGTGAGACAGAAAACACGGGATCCCCAGCGGCATCAAGCACCTCGGAGTCACCAACTCCGTCGTTGTCACGCCCGTGTTTTCTAGCGATCGCGAGGAAATGCCAAAAATTGTCCTCGTAATGCTGAAACTCACTTCGGGGTCCAGAGCCAGTAAACTCGAAAACGTCGGGGTTGGGAGCCTCGAGGTAGTCGTATTCCGTGCAATTGGCCAGTGGTTCAGGGGCTTCGAAGGCAACAAACGCCGGTTCAAAGACCTGATTGAGAAGATCAATCAGGTTACTATCTGTCCATGGCACGACCAGTGAGGCGTTCATTGTTCTGTACTCCAAGAGAACGCGTTTCCAAAAAGAGAAAACACCTGTGACCGTGTTGGCAGATGTGATATCGGGTTGGTCCTTCGACTGCAAAACTGCAGAAACAATGAAGTTGTCGCCGCCGGCCGAGTTCCAGCTCAGGTTGAATCTCGCCTCACTGGCCCCATCGACAATTTCTGTTGTTGCAACACTCAGCTCGTCTGGTATGGGGTAGCCAATCGAGTAGATATCTAGAGCGGATCCGTCCGGGGCATTTATCGGTGCCCATCCAGCTCCACCATATTGCCGACCGTAGTTGTCGTCTCCTATGCCTTCAAGATTACCCTCGGAATTCAGAAGGCGGGTAGTACAATCAGGGTAGTCGTAGTCATTTGGATCGAGTTCGCAAGCGATATCCAAGGGGATACCCTGAGTCTCATCAGTATCGTCGTCCGGATCTTGGTACTCCCACAGAACTTGGACACTGGTGGGTATTGGATGATCAGCTGGGCTTACCCGAACCCGAAATTCCACGGTTCGACGACCCAATTCGTATTCCCCTGTTTCGTATGACCAGTTGTTAAACACCCTTGCCTTAACATCATCCCAAAAATCACCAGCTACATCATTGCCATTCTCATCATAGAGTCCTCGCGCTTCCTCAAACTCAAGGTAGTAGCTCCTGAGCTGCGCCTCTGTGATCTTGTCGTCCGGGGATGTCAACCAAGCCCAGAGGCGCCCAGCGAAATCGCGGGCCAACGTGACATCGACCCGAGGGACTGGAGCGCTCTTGGTCGCGATGGCCGTTCGTTTTGCCCCAGGATCTGCCTGAATCAAATCAATCTGGCCGACGTACACACCTCGGCCAGCCAGCGTTTCACCAACGCGAACCAGCTGAAGTGGATGTTCGACAGGCAGCCCGGCACCGTCCTGCACTGAAATGGTCACGGACTCGAACTCATTCGTAGAATCCAGGTCAGCTTGGAAGTACACCGTCCTCTCCCCGAGAAGGGTGATTTGGTCAATGACAGGCTGCCAATCCTCATCTAAAAACATCCCACCCCCGACCTCAAACCCAACAAACCCATCAGGTACCAGGCTCGACATCACCTTCCAAGCGTCGCCTCTCCGGAAGGTCTCGTCCACCGGCTCGGCGACCAGGAGGTAACTTCCCGGCTGCTCCGGACCCTTGGTGATGGCCACTCCGAGGCCCATGGTCACCCAGGTATCGGGGGGATAGCCGGTCAGTGGCGG
>CAYYOX010000797.1:0-3284 GCA_964473065.1 uncultured Planctomycetaceae bacterium
GTCCTGCACTCCCGGCCGATGGCGTGCCAGATCGGCGGCGTGGGCCGCGATCTTGTAGGCGATTACCCCTTGCCGCACGTCGTCGGCGTTGGGCAACCCGAGGTGCTCCTTGGGCGTCACGTAGCAGAGCATGGCCGCGCCGTACCAGGCCGCCATGGCCCCGCCGATCGCGCTGGTAATATGGTCGTAGCCGGGCGCCACGTCGGTGACGATCGGGCCGAGCAAGTAGAACGGCGCCTCGTGACACAACTCCATCTGCCGCTTGATATTCATTTCGATCTGGTCCATCGGCACGTGGCCCGGCCCTTCGATCATCACTTGGCAATTACGCTTCCACGCACGTTCGGTCAACTCGCCCATGACCTCCAACTCGGCGAACTGGGCCTCGTCGCTGGAGTCGGCGATCGAGCCGGGTCGCAGCCCGTCGCCAAGGCTCCAGGTGACATCGTAGTCGTGCATGATCTCGCACAACTGGTCGAAGTGCGTATAGAACGGATTCTGCTCGTTATGGACCGCCATCCACTTGGCAACCAACGAACCGCCGCGGCTGACGATGCCCGTGAGGCGTTTCTCGGCCAACGGAATATGCTCTTTCAACAGGGCACAGTGGATCGTCATATAATCCACACCCTGTTGGGCCTGTTGTTGGACCACGTCGAGAAAATCGCGCGGCCGCATGTCGACCATGTCGTCCAACTGCTCGACCACCTGATACAGCGGCACGGTGCCGATGGGTACGGTGGCGGCCTTGATGATCCGGCGGCGAACCGCGGAGATCGATTCGCCGGTCGAAAGGTCCATAACCGTATCGGCCCCGCAGTCGACGGCCAAGTGCATCTTGGCCAACTCACATTCGCCGTCGCTCGACAGGGCCGACTTGCCGATGTTGGCGTTGATCTTCGTCCGCGTGGCGATGCCGATCCCGATCGGCTGCAGGTTCTTACCCAAGTGAACCTTGGTGGCCGTAATGACCAGGCGTCCCCTGGCAACCTCGGCGCGGACGGTTTGCGGATCTAGCCGTTCGCTCTGGGCGACGGCCTCCATTTCAGGCGTAACGCGGCCGGCGCGGGCTTGTTCGATTTGGGTCATGGCAAGGGGGGGGTAGGTTTCACACAACAGGCCGGGGGAGACAAGAAACCCCCGGAAAACAGGCCCCAGCGGTCCCTTCAACGCACAACAACATCCTATCCTACCGGCCCGCAGCGGATTGTCAATCGGGGGAAGAGATCGGCCGGATTCGCGCCGGGAGCAAACGGGCTGTTGAATAACGGTAACTTTCCACCATTATGCGTGCCACTCTGCCTTGGTGCAGGGTTCAAATCGAACCTTTTGGATCGATATTGCGTGAGTCTTCTTCGGTGACTTCTGCGTGGTGTTTGGCACAATGAATTTGCCTGGTGAAACGGAGCCGAGCAACGCTGAGGAGCAACCCGAGCGCCGATGCGATCCAGTAGGCCGGTGTGCGGCGTGAGCGAGCCATCTTTCCGCGTCGCCCCGTTTGTCAAACTCCACATCGGGAACTGGCCCAAAGCTATCGAGACGTTGTTACAGTCCGTTTTTGCGGGAAAGACCAAGGCACGAAGACCCGCGCGTAGAATGTCGAAGCACGAAGCACGAATGTCGAATGACGAATGACGAATGACGAAAGGGAGAACCGTATCTTAGTCATTCGTCATTTGGATTTCATCATTTGGATTTCCTCGCGTGGGTCTTCGTGCCTCGACCCACCCTACAGGAAGGAAGCCCCGGATCAATAGCGGCCGCGGTATGATTTGGCTTGATCTTTGCGGGTGCGGGCTACGCGGGGGTCTAGCTCCGTGTTGCCCTTGGCTTCGACGAAGACCAATAGATCGGCCCGGGGCGGTGAGTTGGTCATCAGTAAGGGGATGCCGGGCACGAGCATCTTGGCCTTGGCGTCGACCGGCACCGGCAGGGCTACCATGCCCATGCTTACCAAAAGCACCTGACCGACCGGCCAGCGGAACTTCTCGCGGAAACGGAAGTGCGTCATCTGGGGCACTTCGATCCGAGTACGTTGACGCTGCGTGGCGATGGCCGGGACATCGAGCATCACCGGCACCATCTTCTCGATCTGGTCGATGTTGCATTGGATCATGGCCTCGATCGTCTTGCGATCGGTCGAGAGCAGCGGGCTGAATTCCAAGGAGAATCCTTCGTCGATCTGGCCGGGCCGGGCCTCGAATCCCGGCCATACGTTCGGCTTCGGCACCACGTCGCGCAAGTACTGCCGCGTACGCAAGGCCGAAACGACCGTCGACTGCCCGCTGTGGACCATTAAGTGGGGAGAGCTGTGTTCGCGATAGTCGTTGCGTCGCCGCAGATCGGCCAGCAACAGGGCCGCGTCCTCTTTCTGAATCACCCAGGCACTCGCGCCGGGGGCTTGAACGGCCACCGGCTGCAACAAACGCTGGGCCTTGGCTCGCCAATTGGGATGAGCGAGCGTGACCATCCTAAGGCTGAACGTGCATGTCTCGGCCTCGCTGAAGACGAACCGATCGACCAATTTCGCTACCACCTGCTGCATCTCGGGCGTATGGTAGACCCGCAGCGTGCGAGGCGTCGCACTGAGCAATGCCGCCTGTTCGCCGTGCCAGGCCTCGTAGCCCGTCTCGCTGAGGATCCAATCGACGACGGCCTGCTCGGGACGTTTCGTGGTCGTAACGCGAACCGTATAGGGGCTGATGTCGTATTCCCGCCATACTTGGCCATCGTCGTTGGGCAGATCGCCGTTGCCGTGGGAAATTCGCACCACCGGTTGCGAGGTAGTTTTGGGATTCGATCGCTGTTGGCCCGCCGTTTGAACGACCGACTGATCGTCGTCGACAGCGCCGGCGGCTTGCCATTTGACGCGGGAAGACCGAGACGACCTCTTGGTCGCGGTCTGGCCGAAGACCAGCCCGGCGGTTGCCAGCAGAACGATCGAGGAGAGGGTAAGTCGTGCCATCATGCTTCAGCCTCCTTAACGGAAGTGGACCGTGAGATTGGGTCGTGAAATCGGGCTGTGAAACTGGGTCGGGGAGTATAGGAAGAAGCCTTCGCGAAGGCAATAGCGAAGTTGACGAGACGAGGGGTAGAGCGCAAGTGGTAGAACTGGTGGCACTTTGGGTAATCTGGCTTTTCCCGAAAAGGAACCTGCTATGGGAAAGGACTCCCCGAGAGGGAATGGATAAATCGATGCTGTCACAGGAAGGCTAAGAACTTGTAAAGAAATTACTTCCGGAATTTGTTTAGCCGCCGCCGGCACGGCGGTGAGGGCCGGATAT
>CAYYOX010000798.1:0-1559 GCA_964473065.1 uncultured Planctomycetaceae bacterium
CTGGAATTCCTGGAGTTCTTCGGCCGTGGGCAAGGAGGGTTGGGCGCCTAGGCGTGTGACCGACAGGGCGCCGACCAGACTGGCTTGGCGAACGGCCTCGTCCAGCGACAGACCGCAGCCGAGTGCATGGGCCAGGGCGCCGTTGAAGGCGTCGCCGGCGGCCGTGCTGTCCAGGGCTTCCACCGGGTGAGCGGGGATCAGTTTCGCTTGCTGGCCGTCGGCAATCAGCGCGCCGGCGGTTCCCATGGTGATGATCACGTTTCGGGCGCCCTCGGCCAACAGCCTTGCGGCGGCCTGTCGGGCCGTGGCTTCGTTCTTGACCTCAACGCCGGTCAGCCGTTGGGCTTCCGATTCGTTGGGGGTTAAGTAACTGATGTTCCGCAGCAGTTCGCCGTCCAGTGGCGTATCGGGGGCCGGGGCCGGGTCGAGTCCGACCGGCACGTCGGCCTCGGCGGCAAGTTGGGCCGTGAAACGGACCGTCTCGATCGGCGTTTCCAATTGCAGCAGGACCACGTCGGCCGCACGGATCGCGTCGGCCGCCTGCTCGACGTCCTCGGGCGTCAGTTCGTGGTTGGCGCCCGAGGCGACCGAGATCAGGTTCTCGCCATGGTCGTCGACCAGGATCAGGGCCACGCCGGTCGGTTGGTCCTCATCGCGGAAGATGAAGCCGGTGTAGATGTTTTCGTGCTCATAGTTCTCGATGGCCTGATCGCCGAACATATCTTGGCCCGTTCTGGCCACAAAGGTCACCTCGGCCCCCAACCGCGCGGCGGCCACGGCCTGATTGGCCCCCTTGCCGCCTGCGGCGATGACGAACTGCCCGCCGGTAACCGTCTCGCCCGGCCCGGGCAAGCGACCCGACTTGACGACCATGTCGGTGTTGGAACTTCCGACGACGACGATGCGTGGGGTTTTCATAGTTCGCTTCTCCCGTTATTGATTACGCTCCGGAACTGATGATCGCGGTCAGGCCCAAGACGTACCCGGCAAGCATTAGCCAGATCAAGACGTTGGTGCCTGGCGGGGCTTCACGGAATTCCTTCCAGATAAACACACCCCAAATCGCGGCCACCAGGGTCGCTCCTTGGCCGAGGCCGTAGGAGATGGCCGGTCCGGCGACGCCGAAGGCGATGATGCTGAAAGTCATGCCGACGGCCCAAATTATTCCGCCGACTACGCCCCAGAGGTGATCCTGAGCGGTTCCTTTGAAATAGTCGGAGATCGGGACCGGTTTGCCGGTGAACGGTTTGATCATGACTATGGGGTTGATCACGAAATTGCTCAGCACGACGCCGACCGAGAAGAAGACCATGGCCGTGTAGGGGCTGAGTTTTCCGGCTTCCATTTCCACGAAGTCGGCCGACATCGAGGCGGCGACGAAACGGTAGAAGAAGCCCATCAGGATGCCGCACGCGATGGACAGGATCAGGCCCTTGGCGCCGCCCTTGCTTTGGCCGGGCAGTCGGCGATAGGCAAGTGCGTCGAGGATGATCGCCGCCGTGATCAGGCCCACGCCAAGGAACAACCAGATCGGGTCGCCCTTCGGCTGGGTAACGTAG
>CAYYOX010000798.1:1569-3281 GCA_964473065.1 uncultured Planctomycetaceae bacterium
GTTGACCACCACGCCGATCACCAAGGCCGGGCCGATGCCGACGGGAAAGGCGACCGACATGCCGGCGATGGCGATGGCGGCCACAAGCAGGATATTGGCCGCGTTGAAGATCACCCCGCCGATCAGGGCCGAGCCGATGCTCGATAGGTCGGCCTGCTGGACGTCCTCGATGAAGCCGCGTCCCTGTTGGCCCATACTGCCCATGGTAAAGGCAAAGATCAAGGCCATCAGCAGCACGCCGAAGACGTAATCCCAGTAGAACAGCTCGAACCGCCAGCGTTTTCCCGCCAGTTTCTGCGTATTGGCCCACGAGCCCCAGCAGAACATGGTGATCACACAAAAGGCAACGGCCACCGCGTAGCTTTCCAGTACAAACATCTCGCAAACCCTCCTTTGATTGGCATAAGGTTCTTGGCGACGAGCGACTGGCCGCAATATAGCGAGTGGGGCTATGGGGCGTCAAGTAGGGGATGGTGCGAGGCGAAAAGCGTGTCAGGGGCGGCCGACGGATGATTTTCTCATTTGCGGTGGCTGGTGGCCGCAGCGCAGCGAAGCCCCAGGTCTCGGGTCAACTGGGGCACCGCTGCGCTATGCCCCAGCCACCCGTCGAGTCGAGCTTACTGCGGCTTGACTCTCGGCCGGATCACTCGGCAGCCGATCTTGTGTAGCTCGGACTCGAGCCGTTGGTAGCTCTTTTCGTCGGGAAAGGTGCCGATGATCGCGCCGCCGGAGCCGGGAAACTTGGCCGTGGCGCCGGCGGACCGGGCACACTCGACCATCTCGACCTGCCCGGCCGGCAATTGGCAGATCGAGCGGCGCAGGTCGAAGTTGGCGTCGATCAATTGCCCCAGCCGCGTGGCATCACCGTCGGTCAGTGCCTTTCGGGCTTGGACGGTCAACTCGGCGAACTGCTGCATGGCCTCGACCACGGCCTGCTCGCCCTGGTTGAACCTTGTCCGCAGGTTGTTGTGGATCACTTCGGTCGGCTCGCTCACCTCGGCACTGTAGGCGATATACAGCGGCGGCAACAAGGCCGGGTCGAGCGGCTCGTAAAGCCCGCAGGCATAGCCGTCGATCTCTTGGGCCTTCTGCCGGGCGAAGTCCATGTAGATCAGACCCTCGTAGGTCTGGATAACCCGATCCTGCAACCCGGCGGCGATTCCCAGCTCCTCGGTTTCGACCGAGAGGACCAACGACGGCTGCACCTGTTGCGGGATCTCGACCTCATAAAACTCCATCAGGCAGCGGAGCGTGGCCACGATGATCGCGCTGGAGCCGGCCAGTCCGACCTGGCGCGGGATGTTGCTCTGGTAGCGGATCGAGAAGTTTTGCGAATGTAGCGGCAGCCCTTGTCGCTCGCAGTATTCGGCGAACTTCTTGATCGTGGCCTTCACCAAGCGGATGCCGCCGTAGTAGCCGTGCAAGCGGACGTCGCGGACCAGTTCGTCGATCGAGTCGAACCGCGTCTGGTCGTTCTGGCTGAAGACCACTTCGAGCCGATCCCATTCGTAGAGCGTCACCTCGGCCTGGAAGTTGCTCACCACCAGGGCCAAGGTTTTGCCGTTGTACCCGTCCGACGGATTGCCCATCAGGCCGGCTCGAGCGTATGCTTGTTTGCGGATTAGTTGCATGGGAGGAAGCAGTGGTTAGTGGTTAGTGGCCAAGTGTCAGTACATGTTGAACAGAGATCGTTTTCAAAATGACAAGTGTAA
>CAYYOX010000799.1:0-3266 GCA_964473065.1 uncultured Planctomycetaceae bacterium
CATGAACCTATACCACAATGGCGGGATTCAGTGCAACAGCAGTAGGACACAAGGCTAAATCCAAACCGACAAGTATTCCAGTTCACGGTGAACCATTACAATATCATCGAAAGGAGGCGATGATGAATTCGCGAGAACGTATCCGGGCGGCGCTGGCTCATCAGGAACCGGATGTCGTGCCGATTGATTTCAACGGCCACCGTTCCAGCGGGATTATGGCGCAGACGTACGTGAAGCTGCGCGAGTTGCTGGGCCTGCCTCCCTCGGAACTGTACGTGTACGACTTCATCCAGCAACTGGCGTTGGTGGAGGACGACGTGCTGGACGCCCTCGGGGCGGACGTGGTCGAAGTCGGGCACGACTACTACCAGCATGCCGACTACTGGATGGACTGGAATTTGCCCGACGGTACACCCTGCAAACTCCCCGCGTTCTGCCAGCCCGAGAAGGTCGGTAACGACTGGGTAGTTCGGGGGGACGAGAACCAGGTGATCTGCATCCAGAAGAAGGGCACGCTGTTCTTCGAGCAAACCTGCTTTCCGTTGTTGGATAACGACGACTCCAGCTTCGAGCGGTTGGAGTACTATCTGAATCAGATCATGTGGTGTCGCCTCGGCATCCCACCGGCTCCCGCCGGTTTGGACGAAGAGGGCCTGAAAGTCCACCGGCAGTCGGCCAAACAGTTGCGGGAGTCGACCGAGAGGGCGATCTACGGCACCTTCGGCGGCAACCTGATCGAGATCGGCGAATTCGCGTTTCGCATCGACAATTTCCTCTACCAACTGGCCGCCAATCCCAAGCGGATCCACACCTTCCTGGACCGGCTGACCGAGTTCCACCTTCGCAACATGGACAAATACCTGGGCGCGGTGGGTGAGTATCTCGACCTGATCGGCTTCGGCGACGACCTGGGAATGCAGGACGGGCCGCAACTCTCACCGAAGATGTACCGCGAGTTCTTCAAGCCACGCCATAAGGTGCTCTGGAATCACGCCAAGCAGCTCTGCCCGCACATCAAGGTCAGCCTCCACTGCTGCGGTGGCGTCTATCCCTTGTTGGGCGATCTGATCGAGGCGGGATTGGACGCGATCAACCCGGTTCAGTTTACCTGCAAGGACATGGAGATTGACCGCCTGAAGCGAGAGTTCGGCAAGGATCTGACGTTCTGGGGCGGCGGCTGCGATACTCGCCAGGTGTTGCCCCGCGGAACCCCCGATCAAATCCGCAAACACGTCCGAGAGCAGGTCTCGGTACTGGCCCCCGGCGGTGGATACGTCTTCCAACAGGTGCATAACATCCTGGCCGACGTGCCGGCCGAGAACGTGATCGCCATGTTCGAAGCGGTCCGCGGATAGGAAGCACCTCCATGCAAACGATTCTGATGGGTCTGGCGGCGGTGGTTCCCAGGATCCTCATCGACGGTTTCAGCCTGCCCGCCGGGTCCGATGGTCGCGTCGGATTGATCGACCGGGCCTCCGATTAGAAAGACTGACAACTCGACTGGAAAGAAAGCCCATGAAAACTCCAAGGCCCGTTTTTTGGAGCACGGTTGTGGCCGCCTTGGGCGGTCTCTTGTTTGGATTCGACACGGCGGTCATTTCGGGTACGACCGGGGCGCTGGAACGGGTTTTCGATCTCGACTCTCGATGGCTGGGCTTCACCGTGGCCAGCGCGCTGATCGGAACTATCGTGGGCTCGATCGCTGTCGCCAAACCCAGCGCCCGCTTCAGTCGCAAGAGCGTGCTGTTAGTGCTGGCCGTCTTCTTCGCCGTCTCGGCCGTCGGCAGTGGGCTGGCCTGGGACTGGTACTCGTTTCTGTTCTTCCGTTTCTTGGGCGGGATCGGCGTGGGCGGGGCCTCGGTCGTTTCGCCGATGTACATCGCCGAAATCTCGCCGGCCAAAATTCGCGGACGTTTGGTGGCCACCCAACAATTCAACGTCTGTTTTGGCATCTGCCTGGCATACGTGTCCAATTTTGCGGTCGCCAGCATGCCGTTCATTCCAGATGCAATCGACTGGCGGTGGATGTTCGCCGTCGAAGCCTTCCCGGCGATGGCATTCTTCGTGCTGCTATTCTTTATCCCCAATAGCCCGAGATGGCTGGTCGAGCGGCAGCGGGTGAACGACGCGCGGCGGGTGCTCGAAAGGCTGCAAGCCGAGGATATCGAGGGCGAAATCGCCGAGACCATCGAGTCGCTGCACAGCCAGTACGACGTCGTACACGAGCCGCTCTTTGCCCGAAAGTATCACTTCCCGCTGATGGCCGCCGTCGTGCTGGGTGCATTCAACCAACTGACGGGCATCAACGCGCTTTTGTACTACGCGCCGAAAGTGTTCGCCATGGGCAACGCGAGCCCCACGGCCGCGCTTATGCAATCGATACCCGTCGGCATCATGCTTGTCGTCTCGACCGTGATCGGCATGGCGGTTATCGACAAGTACGGACGCAAAACCCTCTTGATGGTCGGCTCCGTCGGCATGGTGTTTTTCCTGGGCTTGGTTGCCAGGAAGTTCTACACGGTCGCGGCGGGCTCGGATATCGGCCGAGAGATCATGTGGCTATTCATCGGCTACATTCTCTTTTTCGGTTTCTCGCAGGGTGCCGTGATCTGGGTGTTCATCTCCGAGATCGTCCCCAACAAGATCCGCGCAAAAGGCCAAGGCCTGGGAAGCTTCAGTGTTTGGGTCGCGGCGGCCTTGGTCTCGCAGACGTTCCCCATGGCGGTCGACAGCCCTTGGATTGGCCCGGGCCAGTGCTTCACGTTCTTCGCGATCATGATGGTGCTACACTTCGTATTCGTCTGGAGAGTGCTGCCGGAAACCAAGGGCATCTCGCTCGAACAGATCCAGAAACAACTGGACATCGAGTAGGAGCAGCCCCATTTCCACAAGCACTGGCTCCCGGCGACCAGAGCTCCAGTCAGATCGTTGACGGCAGCCCGAGAATACGTTGAGTTGCCGACGCATCCGAGGAACTCCAGCACAACCGTTTCTTGCGACGGCGTCTGCGGGTCGAGAAGTAGCGTGTCCGAAGAAAGGTTGGGTTGAACTAAGCCGCTTCGCGGCAGAGCGGTAGCCGTGGTCGTAGCGGGTCTGAGCCTGAGTTCCTAAGTGGAGTCAGGCTCTTGGTTTGCGCAAAAAGGGAGCCAAAGGGGCTCCTTTCGGGGACACTGGAGGTGCTATTCCAATGGTTGCAACCTCTGGATCGTTTAGAAAGTGATCTACTCCACGCTTGCGTTGTTGTGGTTCGCGGGGGCCACGGCCCA
>CAYYOX010000800.1:0-3252 GCA_964473065.1 uncultured Planctomycetaceae bacterium
GAACGTAGTGAACCTGTCCCCGATCCAGCAGCGTATCGTAAGCCATAGTGAAGTAGTTCGTGCGGTCGTTGGAAAGATCGATCGCCCCGTCCGGCAAGTTGCCGCTGTGGCACTCGACGCAGTGCGCGTCGAGAACCGGCTGCACGACCGTATTGAAATCCAACACGCCTCGCTCGGTCCATTCGGGATAGGTTGGGACGGAGGGCGGACGCTGCATGGCAAGCACGGTCTTTTGCGGCCGCGGCGGCGTCATCCCTCGCGTTTCATGACACCCGACACAGCCTTGTGTCTCGCCGGGCATGACGTGCATCGTCGATCCCATGTGGCGGACCGTACGCCCCTCGGCGTCGACCGCGTGCAGCGAGATGTCGCGCAAGGCGGGCACCGTGAAATGGGCCGAGCCGTCCTCTTCGACCGGTACGATTCCGATCAATCGCCGCGCGTACATCGTGCCGCGGCTCATGGCGACCCATTGCCCCCAAAGCGATTCGGCGCCGTCGACCTCGCGCGATCGGGGCATTTGCTCCAGGATATGTAGCGAACGAACCTCACCCCGCTGAACATGGCTGCCGAGGCCTTCGTACACGTCTTGCAGGACGAACGTTCCCCGCAATTGATCCGCCGGTTCGCGATTCGCCTCGACCGGATCGCGATAGACGAACTCCGCCGCCGCGGGATCGACCGACGACTGGATTACCGGCGGAACATCACGTGCGACCAGCGGCAACGGATTCCAGCATCCCAGCTTGCCCTGCGCCTGATGGATCCTGTGGCGATTGCCGCGATCGTCGAGCAGATAGAGCCGGTTCTTATTCTCGCCGTCGCCGCCGTAGGAAACCAGGAACTGATGCTCATTGAGCGGAAAGGGATGCTGAAACGTCCACGCCACGCCGAAGTCACCGACCGTCGGCAATTCGTCGGTAATCCAACGAAAGCCCTCGCCGCGCCGGTCACGCTCGCGACCGGTGCCCTGATTCCAGACCAGACCGATCATGCCCGCGTGATAATTGTGATGGGCGCCGAAGACCGTCACGACCTCCGGGCGACCGGGGATCGGTCGAGGTTGCCAGAACCCGTTCGGATCTTCTTTTGTATTGGAGCCGAACAGCCGAAACCCGGTCCCGTCGGGATTCATCGTCCAAAGGTTTTGGCGGCAGAACACGTTCTTGTCGATGCCATAATCCCAACGTGTGAAAATCACCTGACCGTTGTTCATCACTTGCGGGTCGTGGTCGCTGAGCGTATTAGCGGAGACGAGTCGGACCCGGCTCCCGTCGCGAGCGGCGACGAACAGCCGGCCGGACGGCTGCGTTTGGCACATGACGCGCGTGTTCATGCGCGTCGAAACGAACATGATTTCGCCGCTTGGCAACAGCACCGGACTGATGTTGCTATGGTTGCCTGAGGTGATTTGCCGTAGGTTCTCACCGTCGACGCCGATTTCATAGACGTGCCAGTGAGCTCCCTTTCTGCCGGCGAAGAAGATCGTCTTCGCATCGTAGGAAAGGTTTATCCACCAGAGACACATTTGCGGATCGTGAAAGACCGTGCGCGGCGGCGTTTCGGGGCTGGACGGGTCAAGAATGCGAATGCTCGCCGGCGCCGCTCCCGACGTCGTGTATGGGGCGACCGCGTTGATTGCGAACGTCGGGCACTCAAGATAAACGATCGGCGGCAGGCGTTTCTTTTCGTTGTCGAGGAATTGCCCGATCGCACCGGCCGCTTGAGCAACTTCCGGCGCGTCTGCGGGAAGGGACTTCTCTTGCACGGGCTCGACGACCTCGCGCAAGGCAGCCAGCCGCTTGCGATAGGCAATGCCGGCCTCGGTTTTCGGTGCATGGCTCTCAAGCTGATCGGCCATCTTCAGCCGAGGCGGATCGAACATCGGTATCGGCTCGACCTCGAAACGGAAATTCCGAACACGAGCCGCCGGGCTGAGATCCGGCGGCACGGACGCAAGGCCTTGCCCGGGAATCCGCCCATGCGTCGGCGTGTACGGAGGCATGGCGAACGCGAAACCGTGCAGACCGTGCATGCTCGTGATCTTGACCAACAGCCGATTCTCCCCCGCCTTCAACGAGAGACGCGTTCGCAAACTTGCAGCGTATCGCGAGGCACTGGCCCGGTTCGGCGTCTCGGCCGTGCCGAGCTGCTTGCCGTCGAGCCACAAACGGATTGCGTCCAACGCGTCGATCCGCACATCGACCGTCATCGGCGCCGATGCGGTGATCGTGCGGTAGAGGTAACACGTCTCGTTTCGCATCGGGGCCGGGCCGCAGGGAAGATAGTTCAGGTAGCCGTCTTTCCAATCCGAGCGTTCGCGCCAATTCCGGACCGTATCGTCCTCGCCGGCGAAATTGTCGGCCGCCCACGACTTCGAGAGGTCAACGAATTCGCCGCCTGCCTGAACGGCATGCGTCTCGACGTCGAAGACATGGTTGAACGATAGGTGATGCAGCCCGTGCAGCTTGTCCTTGAACGGGCCGATGACGTGCCAAGTGCCCAATTGGACGGGTGCCGGACCGTCCGCAACTTCAGCCGTGTCGCGCTCGGCGGCCGACGGTTTTGCCTCCGCGAAAACACGATCGGAAGGCAAAATACACGCAAGGACAAAGGCCGCCGATATCAACATGTGGAGGCCCCAAGTAACTGCGGTACTCGATTGACTGGACGTTCTCATAATGTGCCTTTCGGGCAGCCGACAGTGGAGTAACTGAACAGGTGGCGTTTGCCTTTCAGCCCGGTCGATCAGAGTAGCCGTTCACGGGTCTCGGAACGATTCTGAGACAACTGTCCGTTGAGCGACACAAGTTACATTGTCGCCAAAGCTGTTTGTGTTGTCCACGCCCCAGTTGATAGGTTCCGATGGTCCGCGTGGAACAACCTCTTGCGCGCGGAGGTCTGGCACACTTGAGCAGGATTGGCACGGTGTTGAAATACGGTAACCGTTCATCCATGAGAAGGCTACCCGGAAGTTCTACTTGGCATTCCAGATCGATTTCAGTTCGTGGGCTTGGAGCTTGATTAGTTTGGCGTTGCCGCCGTGCGCCACAACGGAGAGCTCTTTCGTATCTTGTTTCCGAGGACCGCCGGCGGTAATGAAGACCCGGCCGTCGCCGCCGGCAATTTCGGTCAGTGAGCGATCGGCCAAGACCTGCAGGCTGATCTTGCCGTCCACCGGTTTCAGCGGCGCGCCATTAAGCTTCTGATCAGTGACACTATACTTGATCTGCCGGCCGGGGAGGTTCAGTA
>CAYYOX010000801.1:0-3221 GCA_964473065.1 uncultured Planctomycetaceae bacterium
AGGCCATCCCGGTCGTCCGCGGTCAACGTGGGCGGCGGCTCGATCCGCGCTGTCCGCATGGTCGCTCGCAAGGTCGTCATATCGGCCCGGTGGGGATCGATGCCCACATGTTGCCGAAATGCTTCCTCGTAACTGAGTTGCTGAGCTTCGCCGCGACCTAACAACGCTTCGCACAGCTCGCCGGTCAGTTGCATTCCCTCGGCCATGGCGTGGCCGGTCCGATACCATTCGACCATCGTGAACTCGGGATTGTGCAACGGCCCTTGCTCGCCCAGCCGGAACGCCCGGGTGATCTGATAGATGGCCTCGGCCCCGGCGGCCAGCATCCGTTTCATGGCGAACTCGGGCGATGTCTGCAACCAGAGTCGTTGCGGCGGCTTGCCTGGCATCTCGGTCGACATGGGATCCAAGTGCCGATCGACTACCGTATCGGCCGAGAGGATCGGCGTTTCGACCTCCAGGAAGCCGCGATCCTCAAAGAACGTCCGCGTGCGACGAAGCAGCTTGGCCCGCAGCCGCAACACGTCCCAATCGGCCGTAGGTCGGAAGTCGTCGGGCTGGGGAGTGTTGGGCATGACGACCTTACTATAAAGCCGCGACCGTTGGTCGCGCCAGGCTGCTTCTTAGCGACGAGTTCTTCTCGCCGAGGTTCGCGACTGCCGGTCGGCGCTTTGTGGGGGCGCGACCAACGGTCGCGGCTTTATAGGGCAGCTATTCTTTGACGCGTTCGAGGTATCCGCCGGTTCGGGTGTCGATCTTGATCAGGTCGCCGATGTTGACGAAGGAGGGGCAGTCGAACTCGGTGCCCGTCTCGACCTTGCAGGGCTTCGTGACGTTGGTGGCCGTATTGCCTTTGGCGCCCGGTTCGCAATACTCGACCTTCAGCACCACGTGGTTCGGCGGGGTAAGGCCGATCGGGTTGCTGTTGAACAGCAGCATACTGCAGACCATGCCCTCCTTGAGATAACGCCAGGCGTCGTCCACCTGCTCGGCGGTCAGTTCGTATTGCTCGTAGGTCTCGTTGTCCATGAAGACGAACTGGTCGCCCTGGCGATAGAGAAATTGGGCGTCGATCTCCTCGATGTCGGCCGCGTCGATCGAGTCGCCGCTCTTGTAGGTCCGATCGAGGACCGTATTGCGGAGCAAGTTCCGCAGCTTGCACTTATAAAGGGCCTGGCCCTTACCCGGCTTGACAAAGTTGGACTCGATCATGATGTACGGATCGCCGTCCAACTGGACCTTCAGGCCCTTTCGAAAATCGCTCGTATTGTAGCTGGCCACGATAGTTTCCCGTTTCGCTTTCTGAACTGTTTCGGTTATGGTACGATTGGCCCTATGGCAAGTATAGTTTCAATTCGGGAAGCTTCGCCGGGGTGTGACGCGGTCCGCTGTCGGCTTGAACTGTGCCGACTATTGGACCTCGACGCCTCGTCGGTGGGCTCCGATGCGGTGGCCGAAAGCTTCCCGTTGCTGGTCCCGCGACCCTATCTGGCCCGAATCCGGCACGGCGATCCGCACGACCCGCTGCTGTTGCAGGTGCTCCCGCAAGCGGCCGAAACGGACAAGGCGCCCGGCTACGGCCCGGATCCGCTTGGCGAGGCGGACGCTTTGGCCTGCCCCGGTCTGCTGTCGAAGTACCCGGGCCGATCCCTCATCGTAACAACTGGCCGCTGTGCCGTCCATTGCCGGTTCTGCTTCCGGCGGCATTTTCGCGGTGAAAACGACCCGTCTCAGCCCGACTGGCAGGCCGCCGTCGAGCAAATTCGCTCCACGCCATCGGTCCGCGAGGCAATTCTCAGCGGCGGTGAACCGCTGACCCTGCCCGACGACCAGTTGGCCCGGCTACTGGAAGAATTGGGCACAATCCAACACTTGCGAAGGGTGAGAATCCACTCCAGGATGCCGGTCGCGATTCCCCAGCGTATTGACGACCATCTGGTTAGCCTATTGCGGGAAAGCCGCCTGCCGATGATTCTGGTAGCCCACGTGAACCATCCGGCCGAGATCGACCGCGCGGTGGCCGACGCCTTCGCCCGGCTGGTCGACGCAGGAATACCCGTGCTCAGCCAGTCGGTGCTGCTGCGAGGGGTCAACGACCGGCTGGCTACCCTGGCCGAACTGTTCGAGCGGCTGGTCGATTTGCGGGTGATGCCTTATTATCTACACCAATTGGATCGCGTCGAAGGGGCGGCCCATTTCGAGACGCCCGAGTCGGACGGTGTTCGGTTGATTGCCCAACTCCGCAAGCAATTGCCCGGCTATGCCGTGCCGCGATATGTCCGCGAGACGCCCGGCGGGGCGGC
Source organism: uncultured Planctomycetaceae bacterium (assembly GCA_964473065.1). Lineage (GTDB taxonomy): Bacteria > Planctomycetota > Planctomycetia > Pirellulales > Thermoguttaceae > CAYYOX01. Next base: position 2,304 of record CAYYOX010000801.1, read on the forward strand.
CAAGGAAGTGTTGGCGTAGGAAGTCGCTAACCCCGCGTGGCCGCGGGGGCTAAACATTCATTACACCATCATAAGTGGATCTTGGTTATGAAATTCGCTATTTGCAACGAGACGTTTAAGGACTGGCCGTTTGACGAGGCGTTTGCCTTTGCGGCCGAGTGTGGTTATACGGGCGTGGAGATCGCGCCGTTTACGATCGCCAATTACGCGACCGATATCTCGGCAGCCAAACGGGACGAGATCCGGCGGCAGGCCGCAGCGGCCGGGCTCGAAATCATCGCCCTGCATTGGCTGCTGGCCAAGACCGACGGCTTCTACATGACCAGCCCCGAGCCCGAAGTGCGACGCAAAACGGCCCAATACTTCGGCGAGCTGGCCCGACTGTGTGCTGACCTAGGCGGACGCGTGATGGTTTGCGGTTCACCCCAGCAGCGGAATCTTCTACCGGGCGTAACGCGCGACCAGGCCATGGAATATGCGGCCGAAGTGTTTCGCGCGGTCGTGCCCGTGTTGGAAGAGACGGACATCGTGATCGCGCTGGAACCGCTCGGCCCGCAGGAGACCGATTTTATGGTCACCACGGCCGACGCGGTCGAGTTGGCCCAGATGATCGGCTCGCCGCAAGTTCGGTTGCACTTGGACTGCAAGGCGATGGTCACCGAGTCGACGCCGATTGCCGACTTGATCCGCCAGCACCACGCCATGTTGGCCCATTTCCACGCCAACGACGCCAACCTACAAGGCCCCGGCTTCGGCGAGTTGGACTTTCTGCCGATCCTAGAAGCCCTGGGCCAAGTCGACTACCAAGGCTGGGTCTCGGTCGAAGTCTTCGACTACACCCCCGGCATCGAACGGCTCGTCCGAGAAAGCATCGACTACATGCAGCGGTGTTTGGTCGAGTTGGCCGGGAGATAATTG
>CAYYOX010000802.1:0-3215 GCA_964473065.1 uncultured Planctomycetaceae bacterium
GGGTCGTGGGTGTAAGAATAGTTGCCGGCGTCCGTCATGCGGTTGGCGTCGCCGGTGGCGTAGGTTACCTCTGCGCCGGTTAGGCCCGTGGTCGTGCGGTTGCCATTGTCGTCGTATTCGTAATGCTCCGTGTCGGTGAAGCCGCCGCCTTGGGTCACTTCCAGGGCCACGTCGATCAGTTGGCCGGTGGCGTCGTAGGCGTAGTCGTAGGTGCCCTCGGGTGTGCCGAATAGATCGATGCGGCCCGTGTCGTCGTAGGTCCAGGCGTAGGCGGCCAGTGTTGTTGCGCCCTGGGCGTGGATCAGATCGGTTAAGCGACGTAGGCTCGGGTCGTAGGTATATGCGCTGCTGGCGACTGTCTTTGTGCCGGATGTTGTTATGTCGCCGTCGGCGTCGGCGTAGCGGGTGATCGTCTCGGGCAGACCGTCGGGCGTGTACGTGAAGTCGACGCCCTTTGGTGAGACCGCGTTGCCGCCGGGCTGGGACGTCTGCTCGACGCGGACCAGGCGGCCGAAGGCGTCGTAGGCATACGCGGTTTGGTAGTCGCCCGTCGAACCGAGCGTCACGCGCGTGGCGACGTGCTCGGACCCTTGATAGCCGTAGGTGAAGGTCACGTCGGGTTGCCCGGCGGAGACCTCGAAATCGGCAAAATCCCAGGCGGCCGACTCGAGGCGTGCGCCTTGGTAGGTGTAGGTGAAGTCGACTTCCGTATCGTCGACCGAGATCAGTTGCCCGGTTGCGTCGTCGTAATCGAAGACGATTTCCCGGATCATCACCCCGTCGATGTCGAGCCATCGTTCGACCTTCTCGCCGCGTTGATCATCGTAGATGTACTCGATCACTCGGCCGTTACGGTCGGTATACTGCTCGAGCCGATCTTCGGCGTCGTACTGGTATTCATTTTGCCCCGTTGGCTCTTAGGAACTCAATGATCTCCGTGTATTTGTGGTTCGTTGCAACTGTAAGCGGCGTCTTCCCTTCTTTCCTTTCCATATTGACATCCGCACCGCTGGCAACAAGCAGTTTCACCATTTCCGTGTGCCCAAACGACGCCGCTTTCCACAGTGGAAAAGCGCCGTCGTTGTCCTTCGTGTTTACGCATGCTCCCGCCTCAATCAATAGCCTCGCAATTTCGACACGAGCTTCTCGATACTGCACCGCACGAAAAAGGGGCGTTTCTCCTTCCATGTCACGGATATTCGGATCGGCGCCGTTTTGCACAAGCGCTACCGCACGCTCAACGCCCCTAGAACTTGCTACGTAGTGCAGTGCCGCACAGCCAACACTGTCCTGGGCGTTCACGCTTGCGCCATTCTCTACTAATACGTCGATTATCTCTACGTTGTTGCCCAAAGCCGCATAGAATAGCGGCGTCTGGTCCTCTTTGTCCCGTGCGTCTGGGTCGGCGCCATGATCGATGAGGACTTTCACCCACCAGGGGTCCGCGACCTCGCTTCCGGCCTCGAAGTGCAAGGCAGTGATGGCAAATGTGCTGCCCGTGACGTTGATATCCGCGCCCCAATCAAGAAGGAGTTCCAAGGGTTCTTCCTTGCAGGCGCAGAATATGACGGGGTGGGTACCCCATGGGCCCAAGCCATTGACGTCGGCCCCGAAAGCCAGCCATTGGCGCATCTCTTCCAAATTCCCCCTCGTGACCGCTTTGGCCAGCGCCTCTTCAGGGGTCGGGTCGTCAGACCACATACTGTCATCGGGTTTCGAGTCCTTCATTTTGCAAACGCAATCGTGATATGTTTCCTCAATGTTTCCTGGCAATCAAGAGACGCCCTGTTCGGTGTGCAAGCGCACAACTGCCTCGCAAGGATGGTTCCCCAATCGACTTCGCTACTGCTTATTATGGACCAACACCGCGTTTTCGCCAACATAGTAGTTGTGGTTTCCTTCAACGGTAACATTGTACACCGTAGCCGTCTTCTCCAAACGGGACATGTTCTTGATACGAACAATACCCCCATCTATGGTCTGCAACCGGTCGCCGATCTCAAGCTCACGTGCCCGGGTCCACTGTTTTCCGATGACATAGAACGGGTGCTCGGCTGTCACCTCAATCCGTTCGTCTCCCAGAGAAACCACATACAGCTCGCATGTGTCGTTCTTGAGAGATCGTGATACGGTCGTTTCCTCAGCCTGTTGACTCTTGAGATTGAACGAGATTACCCGGTCTCCAACTTCCAGCGATTCGATGCCCCGTTTGCCCGTGGGAGTGCTTACGAGGGTTCCCGCTACGAAACAGGTTCCAGGCCGCCAGCGATTTGGACCCGGGGGAGGATTTCTTCTTGGGTCGTCTTTGTCGGGGATGATATCCTGGCCGGTTAATATCTCGACCCCAGCCTTAACCCACTCGATCACGGGTATACTGTCCAAAACCTCGTTAGCGACTGCGCCGCCAAAACCCTTCGCCTCAACGGTTTCGGGAAAGAAAGCGAGCGAGCCTACAAGGCCCAAGGGCCCCGGTACTACTCCTAGGGCTTTTTTCCCCAAACGTTTACCACCCTTCTTAGCAGCCTTCTCTGCGGCTTCCTTGCCAACCTTCTCGGCGGTCCCCTCCAATGCTCTTCCCTGTGCGTGTATTCCTGTCTTGACTGTCTGATTTGAAGCCTCTATAGAATCTGCTTGAATCTTATTGCGGACTCTGCGGATCTCGTTGTTGCCATCGACAGGGTTCGCATGCACTTGATTGCGCAAGTCTTTTGTCCTCGCGTTCTCTAGAGCTCTATTGTTGAGTAGATAGAGTTTGTGCCGTGCTTTCTTCAGATCCTTAAGGAGGTCATCGAGATTGCCAACCTTCTTTCCTTTTCGCACCGCCTTAATTTTCTTTTCGAGATCTTTCACATCTTGTACGAGATCGGCAATCTCGTCCGGGTCTTGTAAGCCACTCGGATCCAACGCATTGACGGGATCGTTGTGGATGTATCGATAAAGGTTCGCGTCACCTCCTTCTATGCCTATAGGGTCTTCGGATAGCCATCTTCCTACGTTTGCATCATACCATCGATGCAGATTGTTTTGCAACCCCGTGGTTTCATCGAATGGACGGCCGGTGTAGCCGAAGAGGTGATCTACAGCCGCATTGCTCTCTGAAAGGACGTTGCCGAAGGCGTCATACGCGATGTGGTTGACCACGCTGGTTTCGTCGAGCACCTCGTCGTAAACGGCTAGATCCCGGACCGTATTCTGGTGATCGGTGAGTGTCCAAA
>CAYYOX010000803.1:0-3215 GCA_964473065.1 uncultured Planctomycetaceae bacterium
TAGAAAAGACACGCAAGCCCTCACCCTAACCCTCTCCCAGAGGGAGAGGGGACCATTTTGCAGCAAACTGACGATCGGAACCACAACCATGGGCAAACCTCGGGTGATGATTATCGGCGGCGGACTGGCGGGCATGGCGGTGGCTATGAAGCTGGCCGAACTGGAGGCCGACGTCTCGCTGATGAGCCTGGCGCCCATGAAACGCTCGCACAGTTGTTGCGCCCAGGGCGGCATCAATAGCGTGAATGACCTGACCCGGCAACTGGGCGATAACGAGCAGAAACACTTCGACGATACGGTCTACGGCGGCGATTTCCTGCAACATCAACCACCCGTCAATGAACTGGCCACCTGGGCGCCGCGGATTATCGACCTGATGGACCGCCTGGGCGTGACCTTCAACCGAACGCCCGAGGGGTTTCGCGACCAACGCCGCTTCGGCGGCACGCTCTACTGTCGCACGGCCTTTGCCGGCGCCACCACCGGCCAACAACTGCTCTACGCCCTGGACGAACAGGTGCGACGTTGGGCCATCAGCGGGCACATTACAAAGTACGAGTCATGGGACTTCCTTGGCCCGATCCTCAACGAGAACGGCCACTGTCGGGGATGCGTGGGGCAGAATTTGATTACCATGGAGGTCCGCGCCTTCGAGGCCGACGCCCTGATCCTCGCCAGCGGCGGTTGCGGGGCCGTCTTCGGTCGCTCGACCAACTCGATCGCCTGCAGCGGCAGTGCCGTCAGCCGAACCTTCCAGGCGGGCGTCCACTACGCCAACGGCGAGTTCATTCAGGTCCACCCCTCGGCCATTCCCGGCGCCGACAAGTTGCGGCTGATTAGCGAAAGCGCTCGGGGTGAAGGCGGACGCGTTTGGGTCCCCCGAAAGCCGCAAGACCCGCGCGATCCCCGCAAGATCCCCGAGCCCGAGCGGTATTACTTCCTCGAAGAGCGATATCCCAAGTACGGCAACCTCGTGCCGCGCGATATCGGCACTCGGGAGATCTTCAAGGTTTGCGTGCAAGAGGGGCTCAGTGTCGAAGCGGGGCAGATGTGCGTCTATCTCGACCTCAGCCACCTGCCGCGCGAGATGCTCGATCGCAAACTGGCCGGCATCCTGGAGATCTACGAGAAGTTCCAAGGCGTCGACCCGCGCGATACGCCCATGAAGATCTTCCCCGCCGTACACTATTCGATGGGCGGGCTGTGGTGCGACTACGATCGGACGGCCGAGGGCGGAATCAATATCGGTTCGCCGCGGAATCAGCAGACCAACGTCCCGGGCATTTTCGCCATCGGCGAGTGCGACTACCAGTTCCACGGGGCCAATCGCTTAGGCGCCAATTCGCTGGTGGCATGCCTGTTCAGCGGCCTAAGTGTGGCGCCCGGGGTGATCGCCTATGCCGAAAGCCGCCCGGGACCGGAGTCGGCCTCTTCGTTGTTCGATTGGGCTGTCAAGAAACATCTGGCCGACCACGAGTCGCTGCTGGCCCGTGATGACGGGGCGAATCCCTATCGGCTGCACCAAGAGTTGGGCCAAGTTATGACCCGGGCCGCCACTGTGGTTCGCCATAACGACGAAATGGAAAAGGCTTACGGGGAAGTCTGCCAATTGCAGGAGCAAGCGAAAACCTGCTCGCCGACGGATCGCTCGCAGTGGACCAACCAGAACGTCGTGTTCATCCGGGCCCTGCAGGACATGTTTCCACTGGCCAAGACGATTCTCCGGGGGGCCATCGCTCGGGACGAATGCCGAGGGGCCCACTATAAGCCCGAGTTCGCTATGCCCGAGCTCGACGCCACCCACCCGGCCGAGCGTCGTCGTCAGGCCGTTGCCTGGTGCGAACGGTTCGAGCGGAACAATCGCAAGTGGCTCAAGACGACCGTGGCCAGCCTCGCGCCGGACGGCGAGCCGGAACTTCGTTATGAAGAGGTCGACACCTCGCTGATCCCACCACGACCACGGCTCTACGGTCTGGCCGGCGGCGAGGTGATCGAAGAGGTCTGGAAACAGCGGCAAGCCCGAAATGCACCGGACAACGACCCATGAAAAATCCCGACCCATCTTTGACCACGCTTAACGTTCGCGTCTTGCGGCAGGACAGCCCGGGCCAAAAGGGCTACTGGCAACGGTTCCGGCTCGAGCGTGAGCCGAACATGAACTGCATTAGCGTGCTGCAGAAGATCGCCGAGAAGGCCGCCACGGTCGACGGCCAAAAGGTCGCACCGGTCGCTTGGGAATGCAATTGTCTGGAAGAAGTCTGCGGCGCCTGCACGATGCTGGTCAACGGACAGGTTCGACAGGCCTGCACAGCACTGGTCGATCGCCTGCTGAAGGATCGGCCCGACGGAATCGAGCTTCGCCCGATGACCAAGTTTCCCGTGTTACGGGATTTGGTCGTCGACCGCTCGCGGATCTTTGCCAGTCTGGAAAAAATCAAGGCCTGGCTGCCGGTCGACAGCTACTTGGACATGGGCTCGCCCGGGCGACAGTCGCAGGAGATTCAGCAGTTGGCCTATCTCTACAGCAAGTGCATGAGTTGCGGGTGCTGCCTGGAGGCCTGCCCGCAGTTCTTGAAGATCGAACTGGAAAGAAAACCCGAAGAGACGAGCGAGCAGTTTCACGCTCGATTACAGGAGACCAACAACCGGGCCTTCATGGGCGCCCACGCCATCGCCCAGGTCGAGCTGTTCAACTCGAACCCGATCGGCCAAATGACGTCCGCCGAGCGACTCGACGCGGTGACGGCCGAGGGCGGGCTCCAGGTCTGCGGCAACGCCCAAAACTGCGTGAAGGTTTGCCCCAAGGAAATCCCCCTAACCACAGCCATCGCCCAGATCGGCGACAACCTCCCCGAAGCCGACGTCGACCCACTTCTTGAACGCCTGAGAGAAAACCACGCCGATCTGATCGGGCGTAAGGTCGAACTGCTGGCCGGGATCGACCGCGCTCCCACCGAAATCACGGATGAAGAGACGGCGGGCAAGATGGCCGACTTTGTCCAAATTCAACTCGCCGAATTCGTCAAGGGTGCCAAGGCCATCCATCACGACGAAAAGATGCCATTCCTCGCCGCTGGCCGCACGGTGGATAGTTTCTTGCATACGCTGATCGACGACGTCGAGAAGGGCAAGGCGGGGCTCAACGTGGTCCGCAAGAAATTTGCCGACCAGAAAGCCGCGGAGGAAAAGCGCCGCCTCGATGAAGAGGCACGGCA
>CAYYOX010000804.1:0-3197 GCA_964473065.1 uncultured Planctomycetaceae bacterium
CCGCGGCCGACTCGCCCAAGAGTCGGTCAGCGGCGGATCGGCGAATGTTCCGGCCCAATAACACGTGTTGATCTGCACGATCCGGCCAATGGCGCCGTCGTGGACCCGTTTGACCGTCTCGATGTTGTGCGGATCGGTGGGGACCTGGAAGTCGACCAGGAAACAGCGTTCGTTCTCGGTCGATTTCTTTCCCAACGCGCCGATCTGAAGCGTGCCGGGCACATCGACGGCCACCGGCTTGGCCATGTAGACATGCAACCCGGCATCAACGGCCGCTTGGGCATGTTCGGGGAAGAAATACGGGGGCGTCTCCAATGCCACGGCCTCGACGCCGCTGGCGATGAGCTTCTTATAGCCGTCCAAGCCCGAGAAACGTCGCGAGGCATCAACGCCCAGCGTTTTGCCGGCGTTCTCGGCCACGTCGGGGAAGTAGTCGGCCACGGCATGCATTTCGTATCCCTTATGCCGCGAAAACAGCCCGGCGATCCAAGCTCCCCGCCCGCCACAACCGACCACTCCCAGCTTAATCCGAGAATTGGCCTGGGATCCGACAACCTGCCCCGGCTCAACCATCGACAAGCCCGCGGTTCCGGCCAAAGCAATTCCCGACTTCATGAAATCTCGACGCGCGATGATCGACATTGGATATCTCCTTGGTCTATACAGGGCAGGTTAGGACTCGTAAAGAAATTACTTCCCGATTCCGGAAGTAATTCCTTTACAAGTTCTTAGGCCGCAGGCTTGCAGTAGTGACCATTGTAACCAAGCGTGGCAAAGCTGCAACCAACGCATGGGGATTTCAGGGTTCAGCACTTCAATTCAACGTTTGGCCCGAGATTCTGAACCCTAAGGCGATTGTAAGGCAACTCGCAGGTAATAACATACCGACAGCCTGTCACCTTTTTCCTCGCGTAGATTATTTCCTGCGAGTTGCCTTATGTCCGGCTTACCAGGAATCTTTGTGAAAAACTTCACAATGGACGAGGCCAGTAGCACAGGGTCGACTAGCACAGGGTCGACGTGCCTTCGGCCGATAAGCGGATTGCTTGCCACTCTCCAGTGGGGTTGGCGACTGATTTTGCCCCTGTTGACGCCCAGGACCATCGCCACTATCATACCATGTTTGGCCACTTCTAGTCGGCCGTTACCAAGCAAGAGGCCCCGTTGAGGGCCCGTCTTTTTTTCAGTGGTGATTGTTATGGCTGTTCCAAAACGTAAACACTCGAATGCCCGCTCCGGCTCGCGCCGCGCTCACGATGCCTTGAAGCCGCCGCAGGTCGAGTATTGTTCTCACTGCAGCAAGTCCGTGCCCGCGCACACGATTTGTCCGAATTGTGGGCATTACCAGGGCCGAAAAGTCGTCGAGATCGAGTCTTGAGCAAAATTGCCTTCCTATTTCCCGGGCAAGGGGCCCAAGCCGTGGGCATGGGGCAGCGGCTCGCCGAGTCGTTGCCCGCCGTACGCGAACTGTACGACCGCGCCGGGGGAATTCTCGGCTACGATCTGGCCAAGCTCTGCTTCGAGGGTCCGGCCGAGCAGCTCGATTCGACCGCCCATAGCCAGCCGGCGCTGTTTGTTACCAGTTTGGCAGCCGTCGAGGCCTTGCGAGCCGAGTCACCCGATGTGGTCCTCTCCTGCGAAGCAGCGGCCGGGCTGAGTCTTGGCGAGTACACGGCCATGGTTTTTGCCGGCGTAATGGACTTCGAGGACGGACTGAAGCTGGTCCAGCGTCGCGGGGCGGCCATGCAAGAGGCGTCCGACGCGATCCCCAGCGGAATGGTTAGCATCCTCGGTCTGGAACGCGTCGAGGTCGAGGCCCTGTGCGAAAAGGCCCGCGGCGACGACGTGCTGGAGATCGCCAACCTGCTTTGCCCGGGCAATATCGCCGTCTCCGGCAGCAATGCCGCCTGCGAGCGAGCGGCCGAATTGGCCCTGCCGTTCGGTGCGATGAAGGCTGTGCCACTGGCGGTTGCCGGGGCCTTTCATACCCCAATCATGAAGCCGGCCGAAGGAAAACTGGCCGACGCGCTGGCCGATGTGCCGATGCAGTCGCCGAAAATCCCCGTCGTTTCCAACGTCGACGCACAGCCCCACCAGGACCCCGAGGAAATCCGGCAGCTACTGATCCGGCAAGTCCTCAACCCGGTTCGCTGGGAAGATTCGATGCGATACCTGTTGGACGAAGGGTTCGATGACTTCTACGAAGTAGGGCCCGGCCGTGTGTTGCGGGGGTTGTTACGCCGAATCGATCGAAAAACCCCCTGTCAGAGCGTTACTATTTAACGGCCGGAATTGTGTGACGCAGTGGCGTAGCTACTTTCGCCAGGACGTGGGGCGTAACCTTCGGGCACGTTCCACGTTATGGCGAACGTAGCTACAAACCCATGAATAACTCGAGCCAAACTACCAAGCTGCCCCCAAGGACGATGTCATGCCAGAACAGACTGCCAGTAGAATTTCAACGAATTTGACCGATCAGGTTGCGATTGTCACCGGCGCGGGCCGAGGGCTGGGCCGGGCGATCGCCGAATCGCTGGCTGCCGCCGGAGCGAAATTGGCCCTGGTCGACATCAATGAAGAAGCCTTGGCCGAATCGGTCGAAGCCATCCGGGCCAACGGAGGGACGGCCGAGCCATTCGCCTGCGATGTCACTGACAGCGGGCGGGTCAACGAAGTGGTTAAGGAGGTCGTTGGCAAATGGGGCGGTTTGCGCATTCTGGTTAATAACGCGGGTATCACGCGAGACAATGTCATCATGAGAATGAAGGACGATCAGTGGGATGCTGTAATAGCGATCAATCTTCGTGGCACATTTCTCTTTACCCGGGCGGCTGCGAAACCGATGATGAAAGGACGCCGTGGCCGCATAATCAACATTGCCAGCGTTTCCGGTCTAATGGGTAATCCCGGGCAGGCCAACTACTCGGCCTCCAAAGCGGGTGTGATTGGGATGACTCGCACGGTGTCTCGCGAGCTGGCCGCCCGAAATATCACGGTCAATGCGGTGGCGCCGGGCTTTATTGCCACCGAAATGACCGCCAAGTTGGGCGACGAAATCCTCGATCGAGTGAAGAAGGAGACCCCTTTGGGTCGTTTGGGTCAACCGGGAGACGTGGCCGACGCCGTGTTGTTTTTGGCCAGCGAGTCCGCCTCGTTCATCACGGGGCAAGTTTTGCCGGTCGATGGCGGGCTGACCG
>CAYYOX010000805.1:0-3180 GCA_964473065.1 uncultured Planctomycetaceae bacterium
GTCAAACAGGGAGCAGGGCTACGCCGGCGGCATCCGCCGCCTAGGCGAAGCCGCGGGTCGCTTCGACCCGTTATCGACTCCCGGGTGGACTGCTTGAGGGGTCGAGCAATCGGCCCCCTAGAGAAATGGCCATCGTCCGTCCCCAAAGGGCGGGCACAGAACCCGGCTTACAGGTCCACTCCGAAACCGTTTTTCAGGGCGGGATAGTCCGGTGATTCCATTCCGTTTAGCGGTCGACGGTACGTCGATCCCAGTTCGGCATTGCGCAAGGTCCGACGTGCCGTCGGCCGCTAAACGGTGAATGCCTGGGCCGGAAATCGTCCAGTTTCCCGGTGTTCAGGGCTCGCTGGGGATCATCCCGTTGTCGATGAACTGTAGCAGCTTGGAAATGCAGAGCTTGTTCATGCTCGTGTGGTGCTCGTGGGCCTCGACCCGCAGGCCCTCGTGGCGGCTTCTGGGGAGTCGAACCGTGATGCCCTTGGTCGGCTCTTCCTCGGCGCTAGTCATCGGGCCGTTCTCCCGCAACGAGGTGACCATCTGTTGGATCTGCTTGTAGGCCGCGGTCTGCTCGAACTCGGCCAGCTCGTCTCGGGTCGAAAAGTGCTGGCGAACGACTCCGCGAAGCCCCATCATTTCACGATAGAAGGCCGCCCAATCGGGCCCCAGGGAAAACAGGCGTTCGGCTCGCTGTAGGATTTCCGTTTCTTGCTCGGCAGTGATCATCCGTGTCTCCATCTCTATGTTTGTCGGCTCAGAATTGTCGTTCGCATCCACCGCGAAGACTTCAGTGAATTCTTTACTGCCCGGGAAACGAGCAGCCGACGACATGCGGCCGAGGCGAGCGCAAGCAAAAACTGGCGGGCCGAAAAAAGCTCAGAAAAAAAACTGACACTGCATCACGTGCCCAATAACGAGGCACGCGAGCCCGAAAGTGTTGCATCGAAACAGAAGCGACGTAAGTGCTTGCACTGCATAGACTTAAAGCGATGCCAGCAAAGCATTCACATTTCCTAAAGTGTCCACCTCGGAATGGACGACACAGCCCGGATCGGGATCTCCGTAATAACCTCGTTCCCACGCTCTGCGTGGAAACGAGAGACCGAGGTTTCCGTAGGAGGCGACTCCAGTCGCCGATTTCGCGTAAAGTGAGTAGTCGCCAAGACATACGGGAGAATCGGCGACTGGAGTCGCCTCCTACAGAACACGCAAGCCCTGGCCTACGAAAAAAGGCCCTGCTCGCAAGGAGCAGGGCCTCTTTTGTTTGACTATTGCCGGGGAGCCCGACTCTTATAACTCGCCGGCCTGGTACTTGCGGAACCACTGGGCACACTGGCCAACTTCTTTTTCCAGCGTGGGCGACATGTGCTCGTACTCCAGAGTCAGATAACCCTTGAAACCCTGGCTCTTGAGTTCATCCAAGACGGCTTCGAGATTGCCGGCGCCCTGGCCGTAAGGAACGTCGCGGCTATGTCCCGACGTAACGATCTTTTCGACATCCACCAGATGCATCGTCACGAACTTGCCTTTGAGCTTCTTGACGCCCTCCAGCGGAACGACTCCGCGACGCATCCAGTGTCCAATATCACAACCGGCGCCGACGCGCGGTCCGCGACCTTCGAGCTGCGCCAAAATACCTTCCGGTTCGCCAAAGTCCTGCGTGTGGTTGTGAATGGCGATGATCAAGTCGTGCTTCTCGGCCATCTTCTCGGCCAGATCGAATTTGCCGCGATCCCGCGAGATCTCGACCTGAATCGTCTTGATCCCGAGTGCGTGGGCAAGCTTCGCCAGCGAACCCCATTGTTCTTGATCCGCGGGGCCGGTTACGCCGTAGCTGACAACCTGAACGCCCGAGTCATCGATAAATTTCTTGAGTTGCTTGACCGTTTCCGGTTGAATCGTGGCAAAATCGGTGGTGCCTTCCAGGTCACCGCCCAGTTTCTGGCCGCCGTACATCTCGATATACTTGATGCCGACGCGTTTGGCCGTCTCGACCGTTTCGACAAAAGAGCGGTCGCGGAAGGTATACGCCTGCAACGCCAGTTTCATATCCTCCGCCGAAGCCGTGGACACGGTGAGCAAAGCGGCTGCCATAATCGTCATCTTCTTCATGGTCGTCTTCCTTTCAAGTATTCGGTCTGAAGTTCCAGCGCGGTCTTGTCTTGCCGTAGCCTGGGGAATCCAGGGCAACTCTACCGACCTATTTTCGCGTGAAACGCGTCGAGATGTCAAGTAGGCTGGGTACACTGGCGGGAGATTTGCAAAGTTGGGTATAGGCGGAGATTGATAGGAGGGTGGCTGGCGGCTGAGCGCAGCGAAGCCCCAGGAATGTGGGTTCTGGGGCACCGTGGAAAAGGGGGACAGGCACCGAGCCGGGAAGGTTCCTGGCGGGTTTAGCCTTTATTCATGCTCGGAGCCAGTCCCCATTTTCCACTCCAGGCAGCACGGCAACCCGAAGCTACCCCCTCGATAGGGTTGTTCCGAACTTAGTCTGTCTGATTGGCGTCAAAGACAGGGCGACCTCTTGTTGCGATAATCGGTGAACTGCCACCTCCTGGCTGACGTATTCGTGCTTGAGTGCGATGGCATAGAAGGGGGAGCAAGTTGACGTAATTAGTCGGCCGGGCTATAATGAAGACTCGTCTTCTGGGCGGCTTTTCTCCATCGGGGCATTCGTTCCCCGGCGTTCGTATGGGCGGCCGATCCGCTGAGTTGGGAAACCTTTGCGTGCATGGAAGTTGCAAGGACCAAAAAAATCGGAGCGTTCCGCAGGGATCGATGAGTGATTCAGCTTCAAGCAGTCGATCGGTCGAGCCATCCCGGCCAGACAGGGACACGACCGATTTTCGCGCCGAGCATCCCTCCAACACCCAGGACTTACCCCCCCTTCGCGACGATCAGCCGACGATCATATCGAGCCAGACCCCGATCCCTCTTCCACCGACATCCAGTTCGGCCCATCGGATTTTCCAAGGCAAGTTCGATCCGGGCGATCGGCTGGGGGAATACGAGTTAGTGCAGCTTGCCGGCGGCGGGGGCATGGGACGCGTGTTTCGTGCCCGGGACGTGCGACTCGATCGACCTGTGGCACTGAAGGTGCTTTCGCCCGAGCAGGCCGCCGACGAGGAGACGTTGCAGCGGTTTCGCAACGAGGGGCGTTCGGCTGCTCGGTTGGACCACGAG
>CAYYOX010000806.1:0-3175 GCA_964473065.1 uncultured Planctomycetaceae bacterium
AGGCAATGCGGCCAATAAGCATATCACCACCTACTTCCGGCACGAGTTCACGGTCAATGACCCGACGCAGTATTCCGGCGTGAGGTTGCGGCTGGTGCGTGACGACGGCGCCGTGGTCTATCTTAACGGTGAGGAGATCATCCGCTCGAACATGCCGGCCGGAGAGATCAACCACCTGACTCTCGCTTCGTCCTACGTTCCCATTCCTGCGGAAAGCGAGTTCAACGAATTCGTCCTCGATACTTCGTTGTTGCTCGACGGGACCAACATCCTGGCGGTCGAGGTGCATCAGGGCGGCGGCGGCAGTGCCGACTTGAGCATGAAGCTCGAAATAACCGGGTTCCTGCCCGCCGAGCCGATCACGCTCGATCAGTCGACCCTGATCAAGGCCCGCGTCCTCGATGCGGGAATGTGGTCGGTCTTACATGCGGCCCAGTTCATCGTGGCCGAGATCGCTTCGGTCGAGAACTTGGCGTTGACCGAATTGAACTACAACCCCCACCGTCCTTCGGACGAGGAGAACGCCGCCGGCTTCGTCAACAACGACGATTTCGAGTTCATCGAATTGCAGAACGCCGGCACGGGACCGATCGATCTGCTCCAACTGCGGTTCGTCGAGGGCATCGACTTCGACTTCTCCGGCGGTGGCCTTGCGCAACTCGACCCGGGCGAGCATGTCGTGGTGGCGAAGAACCCGGCGGCGCTCGAGTTCCGCTACGGTACGCTCGCGAACGTCGTGGGGCCCTATAACGAAAGTCTCAGCAACGGCGGTGAATCGGTCGTGCTACAGAACACGCTCGGCGATACGCTGTTGAGTTTTACCTACGGCGACTCGGGTGATTCCGGCTGGCCCGATCGGGCCGACGGCAGCGGCGCCACCTTGGAACTGATCAACCCGACGGGCGTCCCATGGGCCGAGCCTGATCGCGCGACCTACCTCGATAACAGCGATAACTGGCGCAGCAGCGGCGAGTATCTCGGTACCCCAGGCATGGTTGGGGCGGGACACTACGACGGCGTCGTGATCAACGAAGTGCTCACTCATACGGACGATCCGTTGGTCGACAGCATCGAGTTGCACAACCCGACCGGCGAGGACATCCCCGTCGGCGGTTGGTGGCTCAGCGATAGCAACGGCGATATGTTGAAGTTCCAGATCCCCGCCACCGGCGTCGTGCCGGCCGGCGGATACGTCGTGTTTTACGAAGGGCATTACGACGGCAGCGGCTTGCTGGCGTTCGACCCCGTCAACGAGTTCGGCGGCAATGACCCGGTCAAGGACTTCGCGCTGAGCGGCGCCCGGGGCGAGGACGTGTGGCTGTTGAAGGATGACGGAGACGGCAGCCCGCTGCAATTCGTCGACCACGTCGAGTTCGGATCGAGCTTCAACGGCGAATCGTTCGGGCGCTGGCCCGACGGTTCCGGGGAACTGGTTCCCATGATCTGGCGAACCTTGGGCAAGGCCAACACGAGCCCGCGGATCGGGCCGGACCTGATCATCAGCGAAGTGATGTTCCATCCCCCGGATCCCGGCGGCGGCATCTTGCCCGAGGACCTCGAATTCATCGAGATCTACAATACCACCAGCGACACGGTCAACTTGAATCAGTGGCGAACGCGCAAGGGGCTCGACTTCGATTTCATCCCCGGCACGATGCTCGCGGCGGACGAGGCCCTGGTGGTCGTGTCGTTCGATCCGACGGATGTTGTCAAGCTGGCCAACTTCCGCACCCATTATGGAATCGACGCGTCGGTCCAGATCGTCGGTGGGCATCCGGATCAACTCGGCAACGGCGGCGACTGGGTCCAATTGCAACGTCCGGACAATCCGCCGGCCGACGATCCGCTCTACGTTCCCCATCCGCTGCAGGACGAGGTCGAATATGACGACACATGGTATCCAACCACCGACGGCCTTGGCGATGCCTTGCACCGCATCGGGAGCAACCGCTGGGGTCGTCAGTCGGACAGTTGGAACGCTGCACCGCCCACGCCCGGCGCGGTCGACCTGAGGGCCGAATTGGGCGAGCCGCTAGTCTTCTACGACAATTCCAGGTGGGACAACGAAACCAAAGGCGGCAGCGACCCGTCGCCGAGTCCATTAGACGCCGTCGCGCCGGACAAGAAAGCCCTGCGACCGGGTGAGAAGGCGACGTTCGCGAACTATACGAGTTATACCAAAGGCATCAACGGGGTGATCGTCGACCTGTTCGACCTGAAGCTACCGGCCAGTGTGACCGTGGCCGACATGGCGTTTCGTATTGGCAACGACAATACGCCCGCCGATTGGGCCTTGGCCCCGACACCCGGTCGTGTCGACGTGCTGCCCGATGGAGGCACTCTCGGCAGCGACCGGATCGTGCTGGGGTGGGACGACCATGCAATCCAAAACACGTGGCTGGAAATCACCGTACTGGCCAACGCGCGAACCGGTCTGGCCGAGGACGCGAAGTTCTACTTTGGCCATGCTACGGGTGAGTCGGGCAACTCGGCTTTCGATGCACAGGTCGACGCCATGGACGTGTTGGCCGTCCGCAACAATCCCCGTCCCTTCTTTGACCCGGCCGAGTTGGACAATCCGTACGACTTCAATCGCGACCGTCGCGTCAATGCGATCGACACTCTGATCGCCCGAAACAATCAAACCTGGGCGGGAACCGAGTTGCAATTGATCGATCTTTCGGCCTTACCTGCCAGAGCAATTGTCCAAGATCCCGAGGCGGTCGACGACGAGATCGCTTCAGCCCGATTCGCGTGGCTGCAACAGATCGATCCCGACGTTTCACCAGGACGCGCGGCCCAGATCGTAGGGTACTCGGGCGAGCGTGTCGAAAGAGCGATCGACCGCCTACTGGCCCTCAGTGATTACTGGGGAACGTAGGCGTTGGCAATCGGTATCTTATCTCACAGATGTCGGAAATGTTTACCGAGTTTTGGCATCGGCCAACCGACCTGTAATCCCGGGTTTTCTACAGAGCAACCCTGCCCCCTTTTCGCCCGGCTGAAGTTTGCTATCTCTGCACATACGGCTCAATCCACACACCCTGCGCATTGGCGTTCGTTCCTGGGCAATGGAGTTCGAGCTTCAGTGTTCTTACTCCCTTAATCCCGAGGGAGCAAGGCTGAAACTCACCGCCTTGCTGCATAGCAGGAGTCTGCATGAGCAGCTTTCCGT
>CAYYOX010000807.1:0-3171 GCA_964473065.1 uncultured Planctomycetaceae bacterium
GGGCAGGCTCGTACTTTCTATGGGTTGCGTAGGGGGCGGTGATGGTGTCTCTCTCGTGGAGGTTGTATGCGAGGGAGTAGGAACTGTACTCTTCGTTATGCTCAGTATGGTATTCGTGGTGGTAGCGCCCGCTGGTCTTTCCGATCGAGGTAGAATACGAGTTGTAGGAGACGCCGCTGGCGCCGAGTTAAGCCAAACCCCCTAAACTGCCAAATTAAGTATTGTGTCCCCGGAATTCTTGCCCCCTAGGTTCGTGTCCCCGGAATTCCCTTCAGTCGGATGAACCGAATGTGACGTACTGAACATGCCCGTCGTGTGTCACTGAGATGATCCATGATAATGTTGAATCGAACACATCGATGTCATCAGATGCTGGATACCAAATGTCGTTGAAGAATTTGGCGAGGTCTGACAAAGTGAAACGATCAATATCATCAAAGCATCTCCAATTCACTAGAAGTGCATTCTCTGGTTCAACACCGATCAAAGACACTACGTCCTGCAAATCGAACTCACTATCTTCCGCATTGACGTAGCCAGAAGCCTTTTGCACTTCAGCGAGTCTTGATACCAGCACTACGTCTTTGACTTCGTCTGGTAAACGAAGTTTCTTCGTGACTTGACGACGAATGTCTTCGCATTCGTGCTGTGACAATGAGTCATACCTTGGAAACGGGATGCCCGGATTCTCCCGAACAAAATGATCCACTTTGAAGAATTCCATTGCTCACTCCGACACTATTGGAACAACACCCTTTCTTCCGCCCGCGCCTCTTTTTCCTCCCGTGTAGTCCCACCAATTGAAGTGATAAGATGCTTCAGGACTACCTGGCTTGGCCCTCGGGTGAGGTGGATCAAGACGGTATCCTTTCGTTGGTGTTCCAGCTTGTGGACTGCCGAATTTGCTTGGCCTGCCCTTTGGGAGCTTTCCAACCTCGCTATGAACTTCGCCCAATGCTCTCTTGGCATCACTCAGTCGAAAGGGTCTCGAGCCTGCTCGTGCCCCAGCGATACCAAGGAGGAAACCTTCCGCGCTTACGGTCGCGTTGTTCTGCCCGTGCGTCATGGCCGCCTGCAATGCACCCACTTGTTTGAGGTACACATACGCCGCATCAGCCCACTCGTCACCGGCACGAGAATGGGAGGCAAGCTCTGCTAGCGTTTGGCGGTTAGCGTCTCCTTCCTTATCCACAAACTTAAACGGTTTCTTGGAATAGGTCGGTCGTAGTGGAGTCCGGGACCCTAGGCCAAAATAGTTGTAGAAGCTTGGTTTGTATTGATGCTGGAAAACGATCATGCACTTCCCAGTTGTGGGATCCCATTCCAGGTAAACATCCAAAAGATCCTTAAAGTATAAACCCTCTGGGTCTGTGTGATTGTTCGGCTCGTTGTGGACGTAGCGATAAAAGTTCGCGTCATCTCCTCTTATGCCAATCGGATCTTCACTGAGCCAACGGCCTACGCTCGCATCATACCAGCGATGCAGGTTGTTCTGCAACCCCGTGGCTTCGTCGAATGGGCGCCCCGTGTAGCCGAACAGATGGTCGACCGCCGCGTTCGTCTCGGAAAGGACGTTACCAAAGGCGTCGTAGGCGATGTGGTTGGCGATGCTGGTTTCGTCCAAGACCTCGTCATATACGGCTAGGTCGCGAACGGTATTCTGATGGTCGGTCAGGGTCCAGAGGACGTCTTCCGCACCGCCGTCATCGACCGTTTCATCGGCCAGGATCTGGTCGACGGCCTCACCCCAGAGGTAGCGGTGAGTTGGGGCGCCGGTTTCGTCAAGTTGAAGGGCGATTTGGCCGATTTCGTCCGCCCTCACCCCGGCCCTCTCCCATGGGGAGAGGGGGACGCTCGTGGCGTCGTACACGAAGTATTCGCTCGTTGCTGCGCCCGCACCATCGCCGTCGAGGTCGACGGTGTGGGCTACCCAGCGGTTGAGGTAATCGTAAGTGTATTGGACTTCTTGGGTGGCAGCACCGCCTTCGGTGGCGCGGGTGATTACCCGGGTTAACCGATTGCGGTGGTCCCACTCGTATTCGGTGACGTCCGTGTCGTTGGTTGATAATGTGCCGTCGGTGTCGACATCCTCGAACCGGGCGGTCGTGTTGCCTTCCGCGTCGTGGGTGTAAGTGTAATCGCCGGCGCCCGTCATGCGATTCGCGTCGCCGGTGGCGTAGGCGACTTCCGCGCCGGTTAGGCCCGTCGTCGTGCGGTTGCCGGCCGCGTCGTACTCGTAATGCTCGGAATCGCTGAAGCCGCCGCCCGCGTCGAGTGAGACGTCGAGCAGTTGGCCGGTGGCGTCGTATTGGTAGTCGTACGTGCCCTCGGGTGTGCCGAATAGGTCGATGCGGCCCGTGTCGTCGTAGGTCCAGTTGTAGGCGGCAAGTGGGGTCGCGCCCTGGGCGTGGATCAGATCGGTTAAGCGACGTAGGCTCGGGTCGTAGGTGTAGGTGCTTGCGGCCACGGTTAGGCTGCCGGATGTTGTTATGTCGCCGTCGGCATCGGCGTAGCGGGTGATCGTCTCGGGCAGTCCGTCGGCCGTGTAACTGAAGTCGACCCCCTTCGGTGAGACCGCGTTGCCGCCCGGCTGGGACGTCTGCTCGATGCGGATCAGCCGGCCGAAGGCGTCACGGGCATACAGGGTTTGGTAGTCGGCCGTCGAACCGAGCGTCACACGGGTGCTGACGTGCTCGGACCATTGATAGCCGTAGTCGAAGGTCACGTCGGCTTGCCCGGGGGAGATCTCGAAATCGGCAAAATCCCAGGCGGCCGACTCGAGGCGTGCGCCTTGGTAGGTGTAGGTGAAGTCGACTTCCGTATCGTCGACCGAGATCAGTTGCCCGGTCTGGTCGTCGTAATCGAAGACGATTTCCCGAACGATCGTCTGGCCGTCGAGCCAGCGTTCGACCCGTTCGCCGCGCGGGTCGTCGTAAAGATACTCGATCACCCGGCCGTTACGGTCGGTATATTGCTCGAGCCGATCTTGGGCGTCGTACTGGTAGGATCGCGTGTAGTCGGTCCCGTCGATCGTGACGGTCTCTTCGGTCACCCGGTCGTTCGTATAGACCCAAGCGGTCGTATTGCCCATCGCATCGGTCAGGCTGTTGACGTTCCCGGCCGCGTCGTAGCCGAACAGGGTGGTGGTGGCGTCGGACGTGCCGTATCCGT
>CAYYOX010000808.1:0-3161 GCA_964473065.1 uncultured Planctomycetaceae bacterium
TGAGTATGTGACGGCCAGGCGAGCGTGTTGGTGGAACTCTACTCAGACGATCTTGACCTGGTCACCGACGATACGGTAGAGATGTTCATCCTTCCGCAGCCTGAGCAAGAAGACGTCTTTAATCGACTGGCGGTCAAGTGGTTTGGCGGCTCGAACGCTGAGTGGCATTTCTCACTTCAATATGCAAACGACGGCCTCGATCTATTCGCGAACGGGCTCCAGATCCTCAACGGGGCCGAGACGGCCGACGTGCCGACCCACGAGTGGTCGCATGTTGCCTTCACGGGCGATTCGGTCGCGGGCGAAACGACCCTCTGGCTCAACGGCGTGGCCGTCGGCACGGCGCCTTACGTCGCGGTTGTTCCGGGAACCGCGCCCCTGGAACTCGGCAACATATCCCTCCTTGCGGGTGACACATGGGCCCAGTATTCCGGCCTGATGGACGAGGTTGCGATTCACAACACGGCCCAGGACGTGGCCTACATGTCGAGCCGCGCGGGCCTATTGCCGGATACCCTGGTTTGGGACAACAGCGACAGCAATTGGTCGGAAGCGGCCCATTGGACCCCGAATCAAACGCCCATGATGTACAATCCGGTCGAGATCCACGGCGGGACGACCACGGTCATCGCCCCCGGCGGAGAAGCCGCCACGCTGACGGCCACCGGCGGCGGTGTGATCATCGACATCGACCAGACGCTCACGCTGGGTAGAATCGACATGCAATCGGGCAGTTCGTTGACCCTGCGCAGCGGGTCCACGCTGGCCGTCGCCAGCGGCGGGGCTATCGCGCAGGCCGACACCGAGGGCTCGGTGACCGTCAATACGGCCGGGAACTTGAGTATCGGAAGCTTCGACAACAACGGTATCGGCGGAACCTTCACTAAGGGCGGCGAGGGCGTGCTCACCTTGCGCAACGACCCGGCCGGCAGCGTGTTGGCTGGCGGGACCACGTTCAAGGTGGCCGAAGGCACGCTGAGCATGATCGGAACCGAGCCGCTCGGCGGCGCCACGTCGGTCGAACTGGCCGGCGGCATTCTTGAACTGATGCCCTCGGCCGGTGCGCCCTCGGACGTCACCAATCTGAAGGCCCACTGGGCCTTCGAGGATCCGGACGATTTGGGCTATGACAGCCAATTGACCTCGCGAACCCGAATCGAACATGGAGTCCCCGGCCAGACGGCGGACGGCAGAGTAGGCGCCGCCTTGCAACTGAACGGCACCAGTTGGCTGGAGGTTGACAATCTCGACATGGGCCTCGTGAACAACGACTATTCGCTTTCGGCCTGGGTCAAGATGGACCCGGTTGCGTTCGACGGCCTGTGGCACGGCGTGGCCGGCGATTGGGACGTGGGCACATCGATGCACTTGGGATACGAGCCCGACGCGACCTTTGCCGATCATGGCGGCGGGAAAACCGGCGGTCTGCCGGCCGACGGAGCGATCCAGGGTGACCGGTGGTATCACTTGGTCTCGGTCCGAGACGGCGTCGAGAACAAGCTCTACATCGACGGAAACCAAGTCGCACAGACCTCGGCCTTGCCGGTGAATCCTCCGCTGGGATCGATGGCCATCGGTACTCCCTATCCGGTGGGCGGCTGGTACGGGTGGATCGGCGAGATCGACGAGATGTATATGTTCGATAGTGCCATCTCGGCCGGCGAAGTCATGGATCTTTACGGCGCCCCCTTGGTAACCGCCGGGGTCAACGTGGATGTGACTGCCCGCGATTCCGAATTGCGCGTACTGGATCCCAGGCCGGCCACCTTTGGGGCCCTGACCGTCCACGACCAAGGTTCGATCACCACCAGCGGTTCGTCCAGCGAAATCAGCTTCAGTAGCACGACGGTTGCCCCGGGCGCGTCCTGGGTCGGCTTCGATCCGCAGGCGCCCACGCTCTGGGACAACGTCACCTCGGACGCCAGCGGCATCAATGCAAATAACGTCGAAAACCTGACCTTCGCCAAGGCGGGTCCCAGCACGTGGACCGTCGCGGCGCCGCCGCAGAATCTGGCGGCCACGGCCGAGTTGGAAGTGGCCGGCGGTGTCTTGAAACTTCGCGGCGCCAATCCGTTTGGCGATCGGGATATTCGAGTCACAAATACACCGCTCGATAACGACCTGGTCCTCACCGGTACGCTCGACCTGAGAGATCCCGCGGCGGTCGGTAACTCGTTCATCGAATTGGCCGGGGGTAATCTACAACTGACGTTCACCGCCAGCGGCGTCGTGCCACCGGCCGCGGGCCTGGTGGCCCACTGGGAGTTCGATGATCCGGCCGATCTGGGACTCGACAGTGCCAATCCCGCTCGAGCAAGGGCCAGTGTCGGGGCGCCCGGGCATGAACTCGACGGCAAAGCGGGCGGGGCCCTGGTACTCGACGGCGGCAGCGCGCTGCAGGTCGACAGCACCAACATCACCGGGACCTATTCGATCAGCGGTTGGCTGAACACCGACGCGATTGATACTTGGCGTACGGCCCTGGGAGGCTGGGATGTGAGTTGGGCGCACTACGGCCTGGATGCAGTAACCCTGGGCTTGTTCAGCGACTATGGCGGAGCCTACACGGGCGGCTCGCCACCGGGCGGTCCGATGCAGACGGGACAATGGTATCACGTCGTCTCGGTGCGAGACGGCGCCTCGGCCCAACTCTGGATCGACGGTGTCAACGTTGCCAACGTGGCGGCGCCAGCCTCCGCTGCTCCGCCGGCCACCATTACCATCGGCACTCAACTGGTCGGCGGTCTGAACTATTGGGACGGGATGATCGACGACTTGATGGTCTACGACCGCGGCCTGACCCCCACGGAAATCACGGACTATTACAACGCATTCCAAGGTGCGTTCACCATGAGTAACGCCATGCTGGTGACCGCCGACTCGACGATTCGGGTCGACGCCAGCAGCGGCTCGCTGGGAGCGCTGACCATGCAGGCCGGCACCCTGAGCACGGCCGGTACGGCCGCACAGATCACGTTGGCCAGCACCACCGTCGACCCGTCGGCCTCTTGGGTCGGCTTCGATCCGCAGGTACCCACCAGCTTCAACGACGGGGTGAGCTTCGACGCCGACGGCATCGATGCCAATAACGTCGAGAACCTGACGATCGCCAAGGCCGGAACCGGCACCTGGACCGTCTCGCTGCCGCCGCAGAACCTACA
>CAYYOX010000809.1:0-3141 GCA_964473065.1 uncultured Planctomycetaceae bacterium
GGTTCCATCGGCGTAGGGGTGGGGGTGGGTCCCGTCAAAATCCGTGCGGTTGTTGTCGTCGACGGTGAACCCGTTGGTATCTCGGTTGCCGTTGTCGTCGTAACCGTAGGACTCGCTGCCCAGCGTGGCGCTGGTTAGTTGGTTGGTGTTGTCGTAGCCGTAGTCGTACTCAACCGTCTTGCCGACATCGAGCCAGTTTCACTTTCGTGCCGAATTGTCAAAGAACCGCGTTTCCCGACGCACTCGAAGGTCTACGTGTTGGTCAAACCATCCAAAGATATTACCCACGTTGCCTACGTTCGTCAGTTTTGGTGGCTGTCACCTTTTCTTTCTCAAGTTCCCCTTCAAGTTCCTCTATCCGAAATTCAGAGGAGCGTGTGTTTCCACATAGTCGTGCCATAAGTTCAGAAGTCGAGCGACATTCTCTTCCTGAGTATGGTCCTGGGGTCGATAGCCGTCATCTGGATCGTTGTACCGTATTAGGGCACGTATCTCGCTGGGGTATCCGAAGTCCGCATATATCCCCTCTATTATCCCCAACGGATCATCAAACTGGTCCTTAGTTTCAAAAAGCCAAGCGAGAATAAGTCGCATCCATTTCAACTGAAGGGATTGTTCATCGATGGTTGGCTCCTTGCAGGCAAGTCGCTGCAAGATCTCGACAACCCGACTCTCTTCTCCTCTGAGCAATCCTGCAAGTTCTATCTCATCTTCATCGTCAGACTTTTCGGCAGTAACCTTGTGGATCGCCAACTCGATTGGATCACGGCGTTCAAGCCATCCTTGGTTGATGCCGTAGAGGGTCTCCTGCCAACATAATCGTAGCCGATCAAGGATGAATGACAAAGGAATCGTTAACTGAAGCATTATGGCACCTTTCCTGGTACTTGGTTAACTGTGCCAGTGATTTTACCGCCCGGTATGAATCGGTGGTGCTCTAGGCCTTTCGGACCGACAAGATACTCTACAATTCCCTGTTTCCCATTAACTGTCGCGGGCACTTGGGTTAGGTTCCGAGTTACGTTGTCAGCACCGCGAACGGTGAAATGACGACCTTGGCTGGCCGTATTTTGAAGGAATACAGGCGACCGATGTTGAACGTCAAGGTTTCTCCCGAATGTCCGGGGCGAAAACGGTCCGCTACCCTTCAGGGCACTGCCCGTAGGTTCAGATCCAAGAATCTGCTGTTGTGCAAGTTGAGCCTTTAGACGTTCAAAATTAGAGGCGTTATGAGCGGCACCAGCTGCCGATCTACTTGATCCAAATGGTCTGCTCAGGAGCGACTTTGCTCGTGAAACGGCCTGTCCGGTAATAATCGCGGCTCCCGCTTCGCCGCCGAACTCAAGATGGATCCTTACCTTCATATAATCGGGCGCATTCTGGTACGTGTCAAGGAACTGCTGCATGTTTTTCGGTATGTCCCGGATTGCCCGGATATCCTTACCATATAGCCGCATTGATTCGCGCAAGGCCGCCGGATCTCCCGTGTATGCCATGATGCCCAAAGTTGCTCGCTCCCCAGCCCAGGCCGCTGCGTCTTGCGCACCTTGCCCAAAGTTTCGCACGCCCCGCCCGATGGGGAACGCGCGATTGTGCAAGAGATGCCGTGCGGTCGCCCCGATCGACGAGTCGTGGGCACCCGCCGGGGCGCCATATTCCCGCCCGCCCACTATCACAGTGTTGTATTCCGCTTCCGGATCCCCGCTCCAAATGTCTGTGATTCGCTCCATGGCCGCCTCATACCACGAAACCTCACGGGCCCGGAACGCCGGCTGTTCCCATTGCGTTCCGGACGAGGCCGGATTCGCGCCCATGGCCAGGGCAAACTGCACTCCTCCGAGGTTGCCGACACTACTGTAGCCCGAACCCGGCGGATCGACCCGCGGCACCGAACCGCTGATCGGCGATTGGAACGTCGAGCCAAACATGATGCTGGAGCCGTAATCCTGGAACCCGGGCAAGCTGCTGCTGAATCCGGACCAATCCAACCCTGACGGATCGATGTAGTTGACCGGATTATTGCCGGCGTAGCGATAGAGGTTCATGTCGCCGGCGGTGAAGCCGCTGGGGTCTTCGCTTAGCCAACCGCCGGTGGGCGGGTCGTACCAACGCTGGCCGTGCTTCTGGTTGCCGGTGTCCTCGTCGAGCATCCGGCCCGTGTAGGCGAACAGTAGATCGGCCGCACCCGTTTCGTCCGTGATCTTGCCGAACGAATCGTACTTGCGGTGTAACTCGACGTTGCCGGAATTGTCAATCACTCGACGACCTTGCCGACATCGAGTCAGTTTCACTTTCGCGCCGAATTGTCAAAGAACCGTTTCACGCCTATTCACTATTCACGGCCTGGCCCCAAAGTGTCCCAAAGTGTCCCCAAAGTGTCCCTTCCTCGTGCTGGGGTCCCTCTTCAACAGCTCCAGCATGTACTCGCAAGCCTCCGCCTCAGATACAAAGTCCCTCTTGTTAGTCTCTATCCCGCGCTCGCAGTAGTACACGCTCCACTTACCCGCAGAGAACTCAAGACAATACGCCTCCTCAGACGAGCCGTCTAACGAGTACGAATCCACTCGCACCCCACAGCTTTCTAGTTCGCGTTGCAGTTGTATCGTGTCCATTAGTTTACTCTCCGAATTATTTCTCGTTCAATCAAATCTGAAATGCTCTGCGGCAACTCATACTGCGTTCCAAGCCCTGGTTGCTGAAACCACGGTGCGGTAGTACCCGATTTGACATCAAGTGGCTTCACAATTTCGTAAATGTTGTACGGTTTACCAACGGAGGCTGGTGAAAGGGAACGCATTGGTACCGGCGTGTCAACTGGCGCGACGAAAGTGCCACCCTCGAACCCGTACCGATCGATTCGGGTTCCTGGCTGAAGTGTTTCGGTGATTGCATCATTGAAGAAACCACGGTTCGGCGGATCATAAGGCGCAAGTCGCTGCCCTTCTGAAATTGTATCGAAAGTTGAAATTCCTACCCGGGGCCTTCCTCACCCTGTGACGTTCATGCCCCCTACGACGGTGGCCATAGTTTATCTGCACCGAATTATACTATATTCGGCACGTGCTCCAGGGCCAATCAGTATGCCGGTACAGCTATCTAACCCTATGCCACATCCCGCAGCCCATCGCTCTCCACGAGAAT
>CAYYOX010000810.1:0-3141 GCA_964473065.1 uncultured Planctomycetaceae bacterium
GCTAGGAGCCTTGTTGGGAGCGCGAAGAGGGGCGGGGTTGAAAAAGGACGGCAGGGAAGCCACCCTCCTTCGTTAGAAGAGCAAAGACAGAGCCTTTGTTCCCTCTTTGGTTGCACCTTAAGTATAACACATCTTCGAGACCCTGTCAATACCATCCATGGACCCCTCTTCTACAGCCCCAAAGTTGCTGCACCAACAAGAAGGCCTACGTGTTGAACGCAATCGCGGTAACAGTTTTGTCGTTATCACGCTTCATCACACCGCTGATCCCTCCAAGCGCAGCGTCGAATGGCGTAAGGATGCCGAAGCCGGACTGACCCCGGAGTATGTTGCCAAGGAACTCGACATTGACTACACCGCATTATACGGTGCAACGGTGTTTCCCCAAATCAAAACTCATCGGTCCAAGATCGTTATTCCCCAACCACACCCGGTCATTAGCCCCGAACAGCTATGCTGGGCCGGATTCGACTGGGGCGGCCGCAACCCCACGGCGTTTCACGTTTACACGCTGGTCAAAAACCCCAATGGCGACCGTGCCATAGCGGCTATCTGGGAACACTACGGGCAGACCACCGACATGTCACAGTTGGTCGAAACCCTGAAACGTTGCCCATACTGGGACCAAATTCGGGCCGTGTTCGCCGATCTTCACATCTGGGACAAGAACCAGAACACCCTCACTGAAACCACCACCCGTTACGCCATGCTCACCCAATTGGGTCTCCGTAGGCTCATGGCGGGCAACGACAACGAAGACCAATGGGTAGCCCAAATTCACGCACACTGGTGTGATCTAGACCACAGGGACTCGACGTTTTTTATTTTCGACAACTGCTACTACCTGATCGACGAGTTCAAGAAGGCCATCTACGCAGGCCCGATTCGTGACCCGCTTCGCAACTATAAGGAAAAGCTCGTGGACAAGCACAACCACGCGCTGGACGCCTGCAAGTACTTCATGAACACCGCGCCGATCTCTCTGCGTAATGAAAAAGAGCGCAAGAAGCCCCGCGCCACTCTGTGGAAACGTCACATGACGTAAAAGAGTCTGTATATGAAAACTATTTGGAGCAACAAGATGGGTTGGGCACCACGAGATTGAAACTATGGTGATGGATGTACTTTGGGAACTTACTAGAACTCCCCCAACCTCATGTTATACTAAACTATAGGGCATCTCGCCTGTTTTCATGGTTGAAACACTAAACCAATCAGTCCCCGTAGAGTATCTTATGGGGGGAACTGGGGCTTCCGACGCCGAAAGGCGTATGTTGGAAGTCTCTGACGAAGAAGTTCGCACTTTCATCCATACGCAAAAGAAACGACTTGCGCGCAACCGCGCAGGCAAACGGCTCATTTGGGACGAATGTTGGGCTCTCTATCGAGGCATCACCGATACCAGCAACAAGGAAGAGTGGCAGTCACAGATCACTCTGCCCAAGTCGTTCAACTCCGTCAAACAAGCCACCAACGCGATTATTCGGCTGTTGGAAACCGCCGATCACCCCTGGTCCATCGAGTCGGTCAATCCTGATGACCAGGCGTCTATTCAGCGTGGTCAACAGATTGGTGACTTACTAAAGGTCTTCCTAAAGAACGCCGACGCGTTTCATGCTATCGCCGAAGGGTTGGAGTCCGGTTTCATTACCGGCGTGGGTATTTGGAAAGTATGGTGGTCGTTGAAGTCCCGTGAGCGCATTCGCACTCGCGTTAGGCAAACCGACGACGGCCAACTACTGCGCGAGATCGTCCAACAAGAGGTCCTTGAAGGCGGTCTGTCTATACGCGCGGTAGACCCTTACAACTTCTTTTGGTTGCCGGGCTCCCGATTCAACCGGTGGACCGGCACAATCGAGGAGGTAGAGATATCCCGTTACGAGTTGCTGCAACTGGCTGAGCAGGGTGTATTCGGCGATGCAGGTCTAGCCATCATCGAAAAAGCTGGCGGTTCCGGCAGCATTGCCCAGGACCAGACTCGCGATGCGCTGCGCTTCACTGAGACAAGCCAACCCGACGGCGGCGTTAACGGTATGGAGAAGATGAAGGTGACCGAGTACTACGGTCCCTTGATTGACAAGAAAGGACACGTGGCCGCTCCCAAGGTTCACATTATCGTAATCAACGATAATCAAGTGTTGTTGCGCCAGCCCAACAAGCTGTGGACCAACAAGATCCCCTACGTGGCGTTTTCGCCGCTGTTGATCCCGTTCCGCACGGACGGCGTAGGCATCGTCGAGATGGCCCGTAGTGTTGATGCGGGGTTCAACCAGCTTGTGCGTTTGAGTATGGACCGCGAAGTGCTGTCGTTGCTTCCCATGCTGGAAACGGTGCCCGAGGCGATCATAAACCCCGAGGACCTAGAGACTGGCGTCACTCCCGGCAAGACCATTGAGAAAGAGCTGGCCTACGCCAATATCGATGCCATCAAGCCCGTCATAATTCCCGGCATCAGTCCTTCTACCCAACAGTTGGAAGCCATTTTAGACCGCGCGCACCAAGAGGGCTCGTTTATTAGTGAGATCCAGCAAGCTCTGCCCCGAGTACGGGGCTCTCAGACCCTCGGCGAAATTGACATCAAGGCCAACAACCAAGGCGACTTCCTTGGCGCGTTGGCCCGCGACGTGGATGAACACGCTGTCAAACCAATCGTCGAGCTGTCGATGGACCTGATGATGCAGTTTCTTGATACGTCCAATGACCCCCGTGTCGGCAGTATCCTCGGTGTCGGGGCCATGCAGCTTCGTGGTATGTCCAAGTTTGACATATTGGAGATGATCGGTGGAGATTATATCGTCAAGGTTGAAGGGGTTAGCGGCCAAGTCAAAAAGGCCGAGATGCTCCAACAGCTCATCCAGTTCATGAACTTAGTTGGCCAGAACGAAGCCTGGCTGCCATACCTTCGCCAAGATCAGCTTCTACAACGAATTCTTGAAGCCTTCCGGCCCGCTCTGCGCGACATCGACAACCTTATTGCCGACCCCGCTACCGTCCAAGCGCAACAGGCCGCTGCACGCGATGCTGAGTTGACGCCTGAGTTGATCCGTGTGATGCCCCAACTTGTGCAAGTAGCCGCCCAAATGAGTCGTGACGAAGCGGCCCAAGCGGCGGCACAATCCCAACCATCCACATCTTCCAATG
>CAYYOX010000811.1:0-3133 GCA_964473065.1 uncultured Planctomycetaceae bacterium
AATAACGACTTCATCATCACTTCTCGCACGCCCGGAGCAATCTTAGACGCCGTGGACATCGTCTTCGTCACTAACATCGCCTCGGGTAATCAGGCCGTCATCAACTACGATCCGGTTACGAAGATACTGTCGATCGATATCGATCCGGCGGCCACGACCGCAGAAATCGTGGTGG
Source organism: uncultured Planctomycetaceae bacterium (assembly GCA_964473065.1). Taxonomy (GTDB): domain Bacteria; phylum Planctomycetota; class Planctomycetia; order Pirellulales; family Thermoguttaceae; genus CAYYOX01. The sequence goes on from CAYYOX010000811.1 coordinate 176, forward strand.
CGGCAATCCGCAACGAGGGCACTTTCACCGCCGACCTGGAGACCGCAGTCGATCTCCCCAACGACGGCACCGGGTTGGTCATGGTCGACCCGTTGATCACGTTGCCGCGGCGTGTGGGCGTGACCTCCGGCGACCCCAATGGCGGCGTGCCTTCCTTCACCTATGTCCTGGGCACCGCCCCCGGCATCGACCCGAATTCGGATGTCCGAATCCAGCTCAACGTCGACTTGATAGGGGTGGAAGTGTTGGTCGCCATTCAAAACGCCATCAATGCAGATCCGATCAACGTGACGGCCGTCTTGAAGCAGCACGATTACGATGCGTGGCTGGTGACCGGCGGCGACCCGACCATCCTGGCGCCGGACGACACCTGGTTCCTCGAACTGACCGGCGCCATTGATGTCGAGGCCGCCGCACCGTTGGAATTGCGAACCGAAGGCCCCGGCGGGCGGATTACCGGCATGGACTTCATCAACGGCGTGCTATACGCCGTCAGCGATGAAGGCGGTTTGTACGCGGTCCAAGCGTACGGGGCCTACAGCATGCACCCAACCCTGGAAAAATACACGGGCTGGCTTAACGACCCCAACTCGACCCAGGACACGCCCCGTGCGTTTCAGTCAGGTATACAACCGACCGGCGCCCGACTCAGATACATTGGCGTGCCCGGGGCGGATTCCGGCGGCCTGCCATTCACCGGACTGGCCCAAGGACCCGAAAACGTGGAGAATAGTGCCTACGCCGAAACGCTCTTTGCCACGACCGGTGGGCAACTCTACGCGTTCGACACCTTGGCGAATCTGGAGCCCATCTTCCTTGACGGACAAACCAGTATCAACCTCCCAGTCGGCGGGGTGACCGGCGTGGACTTCTCCACCCTCGACTACAACCTCTGGCATACGACCAGCTACCGCGAGAACGACGCCGGGCACGGCATCGAAACCACGTTCAACCATAGCCGCCATGCCAGAAACGATTACCGGATCAAGGGCGGCACCAGCTACTACTTCGGCTTCGATCATCCCTACGACAATATTCCGAACGAAGCGCAGCCTGGAAGCGGAAACTACCGCTACACCAATCCCGGCGTGTACTACTCCTACGACATGCCGGCCGGTGCTCATGGATCGCTGACCAGCGATGCCTTCAGCTTGCAGGGCTACGACGCCGCCGATTTGCCCACGCTCTACTTTACCTACTTCCTGCAGACTGAGGGTTCCACCGTCTTCGACGGCGCCCGAGTCTACATCTCCAACGACGGCGCCGAGTGGGAGCCGTTGACGATGAACGTCGACCACGACTGGATCGACGACTTTGCCTCGGTGGGAACTCTGGCAAACGACACCGGTTGGCGTCAGGCCGTCGTCGGTTTGGGAGCCTATACCGGGATGGACAATCTGCGGTTGCGGTTCGACTTCGCCACGGCCGGCGGACTGGACCTCGGCGAAATGATGATCAACGATGGCTACCTGCATGCCGTACCGGCCAATGATCTCGACGACGGGGATACGGTCTGGATCGACAATCAGGCGTTCGAGTTCGACTTGGGTTACGAATTGATGATTCCCAACGTCGCCGGCGCGATGATCGCCGACGGCGAATGGTTCTCTCTGGAAGACGCCGACGGCTTGAGTGTCACCTTCGAATTCGACAAGAACAACAACGTCACGGCCGGCAATGTGCCGATCACCTTGGGCGGGGAAGACACGACTTTCGACGTGGCCATGGCGGTGAGCAATGCTATCCGCAGCAGCGGTCTGACCGTAACCGTTTACCGGAACGAAGAAAAGATCACCGTGCAAGGCGCCGTTAGTGCGGATCAATCTCTCTTAGCGGAGGTGATTTTGCGAGGCGGTCCCGGCGTTGATTATTACGCTGCACAAGTCGTCATCACGCCGGATATGACGGACGATGAAGTCGCTTTGGAATTGGCGAACGCCATCGACCACTACTTCAGCGGCGCCCGTCAAGTTCAGACCGTCAGCGGCGCAGCCTTGTTGGCAGTCCATCCTTTCACCGCGGAGCTGTATCTGACCAACGAGTCGCCCAACGCCGGCGTGGGCCTGATCAGCCAGACTGGCGTGTTGGGAACAACCGTTCTCGGCTCGGCCTCTGTTGCGCCCCTGGGGGACAATAACGATCTGATCATACGCTCGATCGTACCGGACGTGTTTTATGACAATGTCGACGTGGTTTTCGTGAACAACGCGGCCGTCGGCAATCAGGCCTTCGTTAATTTCAACCCGATCGCAAAGACGCTGACGATCGACGTCGATCCGACAGCGACCACGGCACAGACGGTCGTCAACGCCATCAACACGGACGCCATCTTCTCGCTCAACGACGGGACGACAACGCTGACCTTCGAGTTCGAGAACCTCCTGGCCAGCGACGGCGTGACGCCGGGGAACATACCGGTTCCCTATCTGCCGAGTTATACGGCCGACGACGTTGCCGATGCCATTCGCATCACGACGCAAAGCGTTATCAACTCCAACGCCAGAGTGAGCTTGCCCGGCAGCGACAACGATTTGCTGATTTTCGCTAACATGCCCGGACTAACGCTCGACGGTGTTGATATCGTCTTCGAAAGCGTCCCGGCGCCGGGGGATCCGGTAACGGTGATTCTTGACGCCACGACCCAGACCCTGACCGTGTATATCGAACCGGGGGTCACCACGGCACAGAATGTCATGGATGCCCTTGCACAAGAGGGGAACTTCCGCGCCATCCCGGACATCCTTTCCGAAAGTCCGAACGATGCCAGCGGGCTGATTATTTCCGTCAGTCCCATGGGGTTGGTGGGGATAACCTCCGACTTGTCGGCGCAGATCTGGTCACCCGGCGACAACAATGATCTGGTGATCTTCGATCCGGCGGCCGCCCCGGATCTGGCCGGCATCGATATCGTCTTCATGCCAACTGGCGCGCCGACTGATCCGCTTAGCGTCGGCGTGG
>CAYYOX010000812.1:0-3124 GCA_964473065.1 uncultured Planctomycetaceae bacterium
TGCTAAACCCGCCGGAAATCTCTCCGGCTCGGTGCCTGTCCCCCTTTTCCACGCGGTGCTCTGCAAAGCCGCAAACGGCCTAGCGTTACCTATCTTACGCAAAATACGCCTCTTATCACGCAGAATAAACATTATGTATTATTCACCCTCCTTCTTGAGGGTTAATCTCAATAGCAAAAATAATCTGGCCAATTGGAGGTCAGGAGGGTTGACATTCCTGTGAATTCTGATAGCTTAAGTGGTTGATAGTAGACTACCGCCGCTGCGGAGAGTGACTTTTTCGCGGCGGTCGCTTACGACTTCCGGAACGAGCGAGGCAGCTTTGGATCGGGTCGTAGAGCTTCGCGGTGTATAGTTTACTCCGCTGTGGGTTAGCTCTCATTGAACTTGGCAACATTAGCAGGCAGCGATTTCTTTCGGAGGTAATAGGTGTTCTTGCCTTTTCCGTTCACTCTTTTCTTGGTTTTTCCTTAGGGAGGTATGTCATGAAGGGTCTGTTTACATTTCTGTTGGTCTTGGGTTTTGCCGTGTTGACCGTCTCGACGGTCCACGCCGCCGCGGTGACGACCGTCATCGTCGACGACACGTTCGACGACGGTGATATCGCCGTGAACGTTTCGGGAACGGGGAGCGGTTTTGTCAATGTCGGCGGCGGCAAGACGTTCTCGGAAGATGCGCTTGCCGGAGCGGTCATCTGGGGCGCCGACGGCGGCAACGGTGCGAATCAGCATTTGGACAGCTTGGATGAGTTCAATTTCCTCGCCATGGGAGGCACCACCACCGTCAGTTGGGAGCTCGGCGACTTGGCGGTCAGTGTCGATAATCCCGGCGACGACTACGATCTTCGGCTCGGCGTGGTTGCTGCGGGTTCTCCGTCGGGACCGGGCGAGTGGCCGTATCATGACATTTGGACCCACGCCGGTGCGGGACTCCTCATACAGCTTAAACTCAACGGGGAGAATACCACCGGAATGAACTTCGAAGTGTGGGTCGCCGATAGGACCAAGCCCCAAGAAAGTTGGGGCACGGGATTGAGCTGGGTCGACGCCGACATCAGCAGCTGGATAGACTGGGACTGGGCCAACGTCAACTCGACGTTCAGCTTCGACCTGGATATCAACGGGTTTAGTTTCAACAAAGACGGCGTTCCGCTGACGACCAGACTTTGGACGGATGTCGGCTTAGATCTCGGCTCCGGCGAGTTTGGCGACGGCGCTTGGGCCCTCAACAACGGTCAGGACAACGCCGGGATCGGTGGACATTCGCTTCACCATTTCGGTGTGGTGAACACCATCAATGAACTGGTTTGGCCCGGACCGGCCGACGGCAACTGGGTCGACCTCTGGGACGGCGGACCTCCCGACTATCCCGACAGTACCGTCGTAGCGCGGATCGAGGGTGGCATCGTCACCGTCGCGACCGCCGACGCGGCTGCCGCAGCCTTGAATGTCAATGGCGGCGGAGTGGCGATCGGCGCGGGCAGAACGCTGAGTATCGGTGGCGGCGTGAACTTTGAGCCGGGGACCTCGTTAGCCCTTGGCGCCGACGCCACGCTGAACGCCGGATTTGGCGGAACGCTGGCCGACGTGGCTACCAACGGCAACAGTACAATCAACACCGGCGCCAATCTGGTCGCTTCGACGATTACCGACAATGATGTCACCGGCACCTTCCACAAGACCGGCATCGGGACACTCTCGTTCGATAACACCAACGGCACTAACGTCGATTGGGACACGACCACCGTTTCGGTCGATCAGGGCATCCTGTCGCTCAAGGGAGCCGACGCATTGGGTGGAGCATCCGACGTCGTGCTCGCCGGCGGCACGCTCCGTGTGGCGCCCGGCGTAGGCGTGATGGACTTCTCCGATCTGGATCCGGGCGCGCCGTTGGACCAGCAAGGCATCCTAGCGGCCGACTACTCGACCGGGCTGCCGGCCGGCATCACGGCCACCTGGAGCACGGGGCTCGAAAACTGGCTCTGGAAGAACGCGGCCGGACCCGACGACCATACGGCGAGTAACAATGATCACATGAGCGCCTTCGGGGAAGTCTCCGGAAACGTCACTTTCTCGGCGCCGCTGACCGTACCCGAAATCTGGGCCAACAAAACCAGTTGGGGTGACACGGGGACTTGGACCATCACCGGCAAGCTCGCCGGCGTCGATCAGTGGACCCAGGACGTGGCAGGAACCGATCAATGGGTTTCCGTTCACGCCGGTATAGGAGTCATGATCGACGAGTTGGCGTTCGCCGGCGGCCTGTGGAACCACATCGACGACATCATGTTTGCCGCGGCGCCGGGCGACGAGGCAGTTAACCTCAATAGCGTAGCATTTTCGGTCACGGCCAATTCTACCTTGGATGTCGCCAGTCCGCTTCCGTCCACGGCCGGATTGTTGACCCTCAAGAACGGCACGATTACCACTACCGGAGGCGAGATCAGCTTTGCCGGGACCAGCCTCGAGCCGGATCTGGGCGTAACGCGGGTCGGGTTGGATCCACAAACGGCTACCGATTACGGCCAGATCGACGGTAACGGCAACGGCGTGAACCTCGCCAAGGTCGGTTCCGGCGTGCTGACCCTCGACCAGTTGAATGTCAATATGGAAGATGTGACCGTCGAGGCCCAAGAGGGCGTGCTGATCATGGTCGGCTCGGATCCCTGGGGCGGCTCGACGAACATCGAACTCAGCGGCGGGAAACTGATCGTCGACGGGGCGCCCAGCGGCGCCTACGAACCCGGGCTGGTCTTGGGGACGCTGGCCGGAGATATGAACTACACCGACCCGAACCCCCGAAATCACGGCACCGATCCGCTCGGACCCAGCGAGGCCCAGGTGCTAGTTGATGAACCTTATACCGATTCGCCGTGGGACTATAACACGACGCTGGTCTATACCGGACAAATCCAGGATGACGACGGGATCATCTCGTTCTATGAAAACATCGATGATGTGGTCTACTTGACGGTCGGCGGCCAGGCAGGAATCCTGGACAATAGCTATAATGATGTAAACCCTTGGAATACGCCGACGGCCAGCGGTCAGGTGAACCTGGGAGCTGACCCCGATGGTTGGTACGATTTCGAGTTGCGCATTGCCAATGGGGTCGGCGGAGCAGG
>CAYYOX010000813.1:0-3124 GCA_964473065.1 uncultured Planctomycetaceae bacterium
ACTCTTCTTTGCGTCTTAGCGCCTTTGCGTGAGGCCATTTCCCCCTTGTCCTTGCCATGGAGTCGCTGCGTTTCACGCACCCTACAAGCTGTGATGAGCGACAATCCATACATATCGCCAGAGTTGAAGAGCAAGAATGTCCCCGTTTTCCCCTGCGGTGTGTACACGGCCCAGATCCTGACAGGTGTGCCGTAACATCTTCCCACGCAGCTAGTTGCGGCCATTCTAGCGAGTTCCCGGTTTGCTACCACCAGACTGGCCTTGACTTTCTGCTACATCGTGTTAGAATGTAGCACATTGCGATGTAGTGACCGCTTGTGGAGATATCATCATGCACAACTGGGTGAGCCAACTTCGTAAGGGCGTGACAGAACTGGTCGTTTTGGCGGCCTTGCGTCAGGGTGAGGCATATGGCTACCAACTGCTGCAGCGCATCAACCATATCGATGGTCTCGCGCTGACCGAATCGACGGTCTACCCTTTGTTGGCGCGATTGAAGCGAGAACAGTTCGTGAACGTTCGCGCGGCTCCGTCACCTTCGGGACCGCCGCGTCGCTACTACCGGCTCACCGCCTCAGGACGGCGCCGTTTGAAGGAGATGCTTCAGCAGTGGAAGGCCGTGGGAATCGCTGTCGATCAACTACAAAAAGGGAATCACGATGGATTATGATCAACGAGTACTCCGTGCCGAGGTGCGGGCACGGCTGGACGAGCATCTGGACTCCGTGGAGCGGGCACTTACGGATGCAGGTGTGTCTCGCTCGGAGCGCCGCACTATTTGTGACGAGGTGGAGGCACAGGCGTGCGAAATGGTGTGGCAACGCGCCGAAGGCGAACCAACCGAACAAGACATGAGGGCAGTGCTGGCCGAACTGGACGATCCTGAGGCCTACCGTGAAGCGACTGATCCAAGCGGGCCAGTATATACGGCACGTGCGACCGGCGCCGGTTCCAAAGTCCACCCGTTTGCCTTGTGGGCTCTTCTGCTGCCGGCCGCTACAGTGTTGCTCGTGTTTTCTCCTCTGCGTCCTCAGGGCGAGGTGCCCACGTTCATTTTTTTCGGAGTGGTTACCTTCCTGAGTATCGTTTTCGCAACCTTGGCGATTCGCGATATTCGCCGCGAACCGGGTCGCTATTTCGGAATCGCGCTGGCGCTTTTCGGGGCGCTGGCCATTCCGCTGATGATGCTGAACTTGGTAGCCTTCTTGCAAGGTGAGCAAATGGATCCTTTCGGTGTTCGTGAGGCGATCAGCAAACAAGAGGATGCCAAACGGATTGACAAGATGGAACAAACACTGCGGCAGCAGCACATCGCACGTCACGGACCCAACCTTCCGGTTGAACTACTAAACGACCTGAAATTGCGCAGGTCGCGGGCCACGCTGACCGCTTCGGAGAACTGGCGAGCAGAACACTTGACGATGTCACCCTTGCTGACCCATATCGCCGTCGTGGGCTTGTCGGCGGTGTTTTCGATTCTGCTGTTCGTCTGGCTCTATCGCCGCTGCCGGCCGAGAAGCCGCACCATGGCGACGAGGCCTCGCGCCGATTCGGCTCGGGTTGCCCGCTGACGTGATACTCTGTAAGCTAACAAGGGCAAGGTGTTGGAACACCCGGAAATGTGTCCCGTAAGGGTTGGCCCTATGCGGGCGGGAGGGGACTATGAGCAGTAAGCCTGACCGGTTGAGTATTGTGGTTGTGGGTGCGTCGGGTGATTTGGCGCGAAAGAAGATCTTTCCGGCCCTGTTTTCGCTCTATTGCCAAGGTTTTCTGCCCGAAAGGTGCCAGATCTTCGGCTTTGCCCGATCCGCGTTGACCGATGCCGAATTTCGCCAGAAGATCACCGAGCACCTCACTTGCCGCTACGCACCCGGCGAGTCGTGCGCGGATCGCATGGACGAGTTCCTGGACAAGTGTCGTTACGTTGCCGGTAGTTACGGCTCGCGGGATTCGCTGCTGAACCTTTACCAACAGATGGCCGAGGCCGAAGGAGGGCAGCCGACCAATCGGTTCTATTATCTGGCCATCCGGCCGTCCGTCTGCCTGGACGTCGCCCATGCGCTGGGCGACGCCGGACTGGTAAGTTGCGGCGGCGATCACCCCTGGTCGCGCGTCGTGATCGAGAAACCGTTCGGGCGGGATCGCCAGTCGTCCGACGAGTTGACCCACGCCATGGCCCGAGTCTTCGTCGAGGACCAGACCTATCGGATCGACCATTACCTGGGCAAGGAAGTGATCCAGAACCTGCTGATTCTGCGGTTCGCCAATCTGATCTTCGAGCCGCTATGGAATCGCCGGTTCATCGATCGCGTGGAAGTCCTCTGGAAGGAAGATCTCGGCCTGGAGGGACGCGGCGGCTACTTCGACCAGTCGGGCATCATTCGCGACGTGATGCAGAACCACCTGCTGCAAATCCTAGCGCTCGTGGCCATGGAACCGCCTGCTCGCTTGAATTCCGCCGCCATTGCCACGGAAAAAGTGAAAGTGCTCCGCTGCATGCCCCCGCCGAAGGCTTCCGAGATCGTCTTGGGCCAATATGGCGAATCAACGAGCGGCGGCCGTCAATACCCGGCCTACACCGACGACCCGAGCGTGCCGAACGATTCGATCACGCCGACCTTTGCCGCCGCCAAGCTCGAAATTCACAACGACCGCTGGGAGGGTGTGCCGTTCTTTATCCGAGCGGGCAAGGGCTTGGACGCGCGGATGACCGAGATCCACATCCATTTCCGCGATCTGCCGGGCGACATGTTTTGCGACTGCGACGGTTGCCCCGAAGCGAACCAACTGGTGATCCGCGTGCAGCCCGACGAAGCGATCTACCTGTCGCTTGTCAACAAGGTGCCCGGCATGAACATGAAGCTCGCCTCGAGGAACCTCGACCTCCAATACAAAGAGGCGTTTTCCGAACTGATCCCCGACGCCTACGAAAGCTTGCTCTTGGACGTCATCGAGGGAGACCAGAGTCTGTTCATCCGCCATGACGAGTTGCAGGCCGCCTGGGACGTCTTTACGCCCGTGCTGCACGAAATCGAACAACAACACATCGTACCGGAACCCTATCAGTTCGGCAGCCGAGTGCCGGCGGCCGCAGATCGATTGATGGCATGAAGGTGATCCGATG
>CAYYOX010000814.1:0-3111 GCA_964473065.1 uncultured Planctomycetaceae bacterium
TCGTCGGGCCTTCCTGGCCGGCCTTGTAGTTGGTCTCCCAGTAGTTGTTCATCACGTAGGAATACAACGTTGTCGATGGCTCGAGCTTCTTTATCCAACCGACACCCCCGCGGGGGTCGTTGGTAATCGCGCCGACCTCGATCATCGGCGCGTCGACCGTCGCCCAAGTAACACCGTAATCCTTGTTGGATACATCGACCCATCGCTGAACGGTGAAGTAGTTCTTGCACGCGCCGGGTAGTTGGTCCACTTCGGGCTGAACTACTGCCCAGGGAGTGTCCATTCGCATTACACCCTTTGGCACGTTGAAGGAAAAGGCCAGATGTACCCCTTCCTGCTTGTAGATTTTCTCTTTGTCAATGACGTTGATAATATCCACACGGTCGATGCTGTCTATAATGCGCAGCTCGCGCGTGAGCTTATGGCAGCCCGGCGCATCTGATTCTATCAGCAGCGATGCCACCAAAGGCCCTTGTTCCTTAATACGGATATTAACCGGTCCGTTGCGCTGTGGGTCTTTCGGGTCTCTGCCGGCCACGTAGAAATAATCATTAAGACCCAGCCCATTCTTTCTGTTCACCAGCTCGATATTCAGTTCCTTCAACTTCAAACTCGTGATAGCACCGGTTTTTTCATCGACTTTCAAAGCAATTCGTCTGTTGCTAAGTTTCGTGCCTTGTGCTTTGGCGTTGCCTGCTCTGCGAACCTGACTCCCGATAATTCGGGATAAGGTGAATCGTTTTGCGGAAAATGGTTCGATGTCCCGTGCAAGAAAGGCCAGCTCACCTGTTGAAAGCCGTTGCGATTTAACTACTCTCCCATTGGCGTCGTTAATGACCTCACCGGCAACAATCATATCTCCCGGAAGCACAACGAGGTCTGTTCGCATCCAGGAGCAGGTGTTGAACACATCCACCGCCATGACCCTTTTTGTCTCGCTTCGGTGTTTGGCCAACGAGTCGTTCAGCAGCTTGCGAGACTGAGTATCGCCATCGATGGCGAAGGCCTGCTTGATCTTCCACTGGGCCTTGGTGAAATCACTGTCGGGCTGGCTTATACTACAGTGAGCACCCCAGGTGTGCTCATCGTAAAGTATCACCTCACGCCATGCATCGTAGAACTTGTCAGCAGGATAGCCGGCCGGATTGAGCATCGCCCACAACGTCTCGGCCTGCACTAAACGTTCGGCGGCCTGGCGGTTAATCGAAGTCTCACGCGAGGACGAGCCTGCTCCGTCTTCCCAGTACGGCGTGAAATCGCCCCGAACCTCGGGAATCTGATCGCCGTAACGCTCGGCAAACGTCTTCAGCACGGTGCTATTGTTGGTCAGGATCAACCGCGGGCTGGCATATCGCTCGTTCCACGCCTTGACGATGTCGGAGATCTGGTCGCTGGGCGGTCCGTTGTCGGCGCCGATGCCATAGCGCCACATCACCATGTCATAAGGATAACCTTTCTGCTGGAGATGGTCGAGATAGGAGAAGACCTTGTCTTCGCTGACGGCACTTCGGTCGATATGGAAGCCCGAATAGCCCCAGCCGGGCATCCAGAACAGCACCTTGTTCTTACCCGACGGGTCGACCCACCAGAACGGACGGTCGGCCCAGTCAAACACGAGTCCTCCGCGATGGGATCGCCCGACGATGTTGTCGCCTTTGAAGTAATCATCGGCGCCTCCGATCGCAAACCAATTGGGACCCACCGACAGATAAGGGATGTCGTTGTGGGCCAGCGCCGTGGCCAGTCCCCAGGTATAGCCGGGCACGTCCGACTGCATGGCCGAGATCACCGGGATGCCGTACTTCTTCTCGAATCGCTTCGCGGCGCCGACCAACTCGAACAGCTCTTCCTCGGTGTACATACCGGTCATCGCCTGGGCGTACAGCGCGTCGATATGAATCTGACCTTTGCGACAGGCCTTGATGAAACGCGTCCGCTCGTCGTCCGAGGCCGTCCGCAAAAACTCCTCGACGGCCCACATGCCCTCGGGGTGCCACTTGAACTGCGAGTCTGCCGGGTAGTCTTTCGTTCGATCGATGTACTCTAAAGCCGTTTTCAGGTGGGCGACCTGGCGCTTCAGCACATCCTCTTGCGTGTGGGTGAAACCAATATCCAGATGCGTTTGGTGGACAATGTGGATCTCCCAGCGGCGCACCGGCCGCAACACGGCTTTGCCTTGGGCCACTGTTTCTCCAATCACCTTCAATGCCAAGTCGACCGATTTCTCGGTCTTCACGGCAGGAACCTGGAGCGTGACCGTCTGTTCGCCCGTTTGCAGAGAAACCGTTCGCGGCGGACTGCCGGCGACTTCGAGCGTGGCTTCGGTCGGTTCGACGTAGGGGTAGTTGATCGTGACGGCCAACGGCGACAACAGCCGGCCCTCTCCCCGGATCAACGCTGGCCAAGCTTGTGTGGCAAACGACGTTTGCTTGGGCGTCGGTTCGGGAGCCGCGGTGGCGAAAAAGGTGATCTCGGTCCCGCCCGAGCAGTTGTATACCGGGATGGCCGTCACCTGCCATCGCACGTAGCGGGCTGTGACCGGCTCGAATCGGACAAAGGTGATCGCGCTCGACTTGTTCACGTGGTCGACTTCGATGGTGCGAATCGGCTCGCTGAAGTCCGCTTGGTTGCTGAAGATCAATTGGGCCGCATCGATGGTCGCCACGTCGGGACGATCGACGTGCTTGAAGCCGCCGACCTGCGTGGGTCGGCCCAGATCGAAATCGACAAACGTCTCCGTCCCCTTGCCGTTGGAAGCGTAGGCCGCCGCGGTCCCGTCGATCAGCAGTTCCGCCGGCATGTTCGGATACGCCTCGGCCGAGCCGATAATCTTGGGCGTCGGCACGGGAGTCAACAAAGTAAACTCCGCGGCCGTCGCACGAGTCGACAAAGCGACCAAGCAGGCCGCCAGGCACAGGTAAGTCAATACAGAATGTTTCATGGCTACAGGTCCTTTCTGGTTAGTAATGACGAAATCCGAATGACGAATGACGAAAGGAAGAAACTCACTTCGTCATTCGTCATTTGGACTTTTGTAAACTGGTCCCCTCTCCCTCTGGGAGAGGGTTAGGGTGAGGGCTTGTGTGTCTTTTCTATGCCCTCACCCCCGGC
>CAYYOX010000815.1:0-3110 GCA_964473065.1 uncultured Planctomycetaceae bacterium
GGGTTAGGACGCGCATAATGTATCGTGCGGCCTGCCGGGCCGAGCCGCCGGCGCCGACTTCTTCTTTCAGCCGGGTCAAGGCGTCCACCCGGGCTTGCCGCTTCACCGGATCGCTGAGCCACTCGATCACATGAGCGGCCACTTGGACCGATTTGTCCTCGCAGGTGAGGTACTCGGGAAACAGAACCTTCTCGGCGTCCGCTTGACTCGGATCGAACGGCGTAATGTCTTTTGGGAATAGCTCGTCGGTCGTCAACAGATTGACCAGCGTGATGTACTTCACCTTGCGGAAGAACTGTTGCACAAAAAACGCCAGCCGGCTGATCTGGTAGAGAATCACCGTGGGCGTGGTGTGGTGGAGCAACTCCAGCGAAACGGAACCGGAGACCGCCATGCAGCAGTCGGCCAAGTGCATTAGCTCGGGCGTCTTGCCCAAGTGGACCTCGATGGGAAGTTCGAGCTTCTCGATTTCCCGCCGGGCAATCTCGGCTTGATGCGGCTTGAAGGCGGCCACGGCGAACCGAGCTTGCGGAACCTTTTCTCGAACCAAGGCGGCCGCCTTGAGGAACCATTGCAGGTTGGCGGTGACTTCCTGCGTCCGCGAGCCGGGCAGGATGGCCACCAGCGGACCCTGCTGTCGGCGTTGTTCGGCGAGAAACGTTCGATCGAGTTGGTGTCGTTGCACCTCGTCAAAGAAAGGATGGCCCACGAACGTGGCGTTGCAGCCGCGCTGGCGGAACCATGCCTCCTCGAACGGCAGGCTGCACAATACGTGGTCGACGAATCGCCGCATCTTCTTCACGCGCCAACTGGCCCAGGCCCAAATCTGCGGCGGTGTGTAATAAAACACCGGGATCCCGTGCGCCTTCGCCCGACGCGCGATCCACCAATTGAAGCCAGGGTAGTCGATCAACACCACGGCATCGGGTCGCTGGTGGCGGAAGTAGCGGTCGGCCCGGCTGGCCAGATCCCAGAACTTGTGGAGGTTCAGCAGTGCTCGAGCAAACCACATCACGGCCAGCGTGGTCAGGTCGGCGTGCAATCGGCAGCCGGCTTCGGCCATATTCGGACCGCCGTAGCCGACCGCTTCGAAGTCGGGATATTCTTCGCGAAGTTGGCGGATCAGGTTGGCCCCGTGCAGATCGCCACTGGGCTCTCCGACCGAGAAGAAGATGGTCAACGGCTTGGATTTCGGCATTTCGGTCTATTTCCACTGGCATCGATTGCGTTCGGAGCAAGTATCGCAGATTGGCGGGCCGGAAGAAAGTGCAGTTCCTCGCTACCTAACCCGTTAGCAGACAACGAGTTACGGCATGTGCCCGCCGGCTGGCCTATTGGCGGGATTCTTGGCCCTTTTTCAAATTGGCTATTGCCGGCCGATTGAGGTATGATAAATCCCATGGCAGTTCGCCTGTGACGTTTTGTCAGCCAAGGTCTTTGGCAGGAGTTCGGCGATGTGGAAGACGATCTGTATTTCCCTGTTGCGCTGCGGAGCGATTGTTGGCATCTTCGGCGTGTTCGGCGTGATGTTCTACGTGCTGAAGTGGTCGGCCGTGGCTAGACGACAACCCCAACCCTGCACCGACGAGCCTCAAACGCCCTAACGCTTCCACCCGGTCGGCCAACCCCTTTCGCTCCATGCTCGAACGTTTCCTGTTGCTTTGGCTGTCGCTGCTGAGCCTGCTGGCCTATGGCTGGGAGGATTGGTTTGCTGATCTGCCGGATCCGTTCTTGGCAACGGCCGGTGGGTTGAAGGTCCTCTTTGCGGTGACCATGTTGGCCATCGGCTCGCTGTTGCCGGAAGACGAAATCCGGCAGGTAATCCGGCGCTGGCCGACCGTGCTGGCAGGAACGGCGCTTCAGTACACGGCCATGCCCCTGTTGGCCTACGGTTTCGCGATGCTGTTCGGTCTGCAAGGCCCTTGGCTGGTTGGCGTGGTATTGGTCGGGTGCGTACCGGGGGCCATGGCCTCGAATGTGCTGACCCTGATGGCCAGGGGAAACGTCAGCTACTCGTTGAGCCTGACCACGTCAGCCACGTTGTTTTCTCCCTTGGTGGTCCCGTTCGCGCTCTGGCTAACTTTGAGCCAATGGGTCACCTTTCCCATTCTGAAAACATCCTGGACGCTCTGCTGGATGGTGGTGATTCCGGTCGTCACCGGACATCTTCTCTCGCGGCGGTTTCCCGTTTGGAGCTCCATGATGCAGCGATGGGGTGCCTTGGCGGCCAACTTGAGTATCCTCTGGATCATCGCCGTCGTGGTGGCCGGCAATCGTGAAAACTTTGCCCGGCTGGAGTTTCGCTTCCTCATGGCCCTGTTGGCGATCAATATCGGCGGGTATGTGGTCGGAACGATCGGGGGCTTCGCGTTGCGGATTTCCCGACCGATGCGGCGCGCCCTGACGCTGGAAATTGGCATGCAGAACGCAGGCCTGGGCGCGGCGTTGGCGGTGGATCTGTTCGGCCGCAACGCGCCGGAAGCGGTCGCGCCGGCCGTCTACACCTTCGGCTGCATGTTTACCGGAACCATCCTCGCCCGCGTCTGGGCCGAATTGGCTCGGCGACAACCGGATAATGAGTCGGGCGGAGACAAACAAGAAAAGGAGTATTCCTATGAAACGACGTAAACTATGTGTTCTGGCGTTGATGTTGGTTGCGTTCCCCGGCGGAGTCGAGGCGTCTTCTGCGAGGCGGCTGCGCGTTGCGGTGGCCCAAATCCCCGTGGTTCGCGACATTACGGCGAACATCGAGACAATCAGCCGGGCGATCGACCGGGCCGCCGGCGAGAAGGCCGAAGTGCTGGTCACCCCGGAGGGTTCGCTCAGCGGTTATACACACCGCTTCGACCAAGCCCGCGTCGAGGCCGGCTTGAAGAAACTGGTGGCCCAAGCGAGTGCCGCCGATCTGGCCCTGGCACTGGGTACTTGCTTCGTCGAGCCGGACGACGGGCAGTGCTACAACCAGCTCCGCTTCTACGACGCCGCCGGGAAATTCCTCGGGTTTCACAGCAAGACGCTGCGTTGCGGCACGATGACCGAGCCGACCGAAGGCGAGATCAATCACTTCGCCGCGAGGCCCTTGAAAACCTTCCAACTCAAAGGGATTACCG
>CAYYOX010000816.1:0-2011 GCA_964473065.1 uncultured Planctomycetaceae bacterium
AGCCGGGGAGATTTCCGGCGGGTTTAGCATCTATTCACGCTCGGAGCCAGTCCCCTTTTTCCACTCCACAAAACCGACTTTGCGGCTCTTCTGGGACCCTTCCGGCGGTGCTTGATTTACCGCGCGGTTTCCGTTATGCTGGATGTCGGTGCTTCACCGCCCCGCTGTTGACGAGTATTTGCGGCACTGTGGTGATCCATGGCGAGCGAGTTCGATCCATACGCATGTGTGGCTGGGGATTCCGCCGCCGCCGAATAACTATCCCAGGTCGAAGCCCAAGGGCAAAACGAGTTGATGATCGAAACTGTGAACTACTGAATGTGACAGATTGTTTCCCAACTGAAAGGAACCCACCATGCGTCGCTGTGCAACTTTAGTGTTGATCTCTCTCATCGCGTGCAGTCTGGCCTGCACGGCTTGTTCGAAGGAAATCATCGACCTGGAAGAAGCGATGGGCGATCCCGATTTCTCGATCCAAGGTGAATACGTCGGCGAAGTCGCGTCGGACGACGGCCCCTGGAAGGCCGGTGTTCAGGTGATTGCCCTCGGCGGCGGTAATTTCCGAGCCGTCGGCTACCGCGGCGGCTTGCCCGGCGACGGATGGAAACGCGGCGGGGAACGCGTCTTCCTGGAAGGCCCGGCCGACGCGCTGAAGGGCGACGATGTGACCGCAAAGATTGCCGACGGAAAGATTACGTTCACTAACGCCGACGGTAAGGAAGTGGCGCTGCTAAGTCGCACCGAGCGTAAGAGTCCCACGCTCGGCGCCAAGCCGCCCGAAGGGGCTGTGGTCTTGTTCGACGGCGCCAGCGCCGACCAGTTCGATCACGGCACGATCACCAAGGACAAGACGTTGTTGTCCGGCGTGACGAGCAAGCCGCAGTTCGGCGATTGCCAGATCCATCTGGAATTCAGCCTCTCGTGGATGCCCGACGCGCGAGGCCAAGGCCGCTCGAACAGCGGCATCTACATCCATCACGCCTACGAGTGCCAGGTGCTCGACTCGTTTGGTTTGGAAGGTGAGAACAACGAATGCGGCGGATTCTACAGCATTCGCAAACCGGCTGTGAACATGTGCTTCCCGCCGCTGACCTGGCAGACCTACGACATCGATCTTACCGCGCCGAAATACGCGGACGGCCAAAAGGTGGCTAACGCCCGAGCCACGATCCGCCACAACGGCGTCGTGATTCACAACGACCTCGAGCTCCCGGCGGCAACCCCCGGCGGCCTGGGCGAGGGCCCCGCGCCGCGAAGCATCTACCTGCAAGGGCACGGCAACAAGGTGCAATATCGCAACATCTGGGTGAAAGAGAAGTAATCGGCATCACCGTCGGGAATTTGGGTTGAGGGCATTTTCTTACAATAAAAATGTGTCCTCAGAGCGATTCGCAGGGTAAAATAGAGTAGATGGAGATACTTTTCGGGCAGGGATTCCCGAGTATGGAAAAGAGCAGGGAGGTTATCCGATTCGGTCGCAAGCCGCTGGCTTGGAAGTGCCGATAACTGTGGAGAAGAGTGTTAGCCTGAATTAGATTCGAGCCTCTCGCTAAGAATTCCGACGGAGGTGCCAACCCTTTAGCGTATGCCGGGGTCGACCACGGCTAGTGCAATAGCACGCCAGATCCCCGCACGTCTCGCAGCGACGCATCCGGTCGCAGTCAGCGAGAGGTTTGATTCAACGGCCGCCGCTTCCGAAAATCGGGAGTAGGCGGCTTTTTGTGCGCAGCCATCGGCCCCGGCAATGCTTCGTGAACGTCAACTCGACGAAAACTCATAGAGCAACGCGTTGCCTTGCTTGCCGACTTGCCGGACGGCGCCCATTTGGCGGAAACAGTAGGCGGCTCGCTGGGCAATCCAACGCTCCACGCCCAACGCCTCGGCAAGGTGTCCTGTGTGAAAAGGCTGTGGCAAGGGACCCTCGATCAGTCGGATCAGATCCCGGGGATGGCGAAAACGGTAGGTCTGGCTGATTCCCACGAGCTTCTGGTCCTCGACCTGGAAATCGTTC
>CAYYOX010000816.1:2021-3101 GCA_964473065.1 uncultured Planctomycetaceae bacterium
CCCTGGATCTGGGCGTTGCAATCGAGATTCTCGAAATCGAACTCGATGCTGCCGATGACCTGCGCCTCCTCGAAGGCGTTCCTCTTCCCCCGCAGCCGAACCATGCTGTGTTGCGTCTTCTGAAGCAGAGTCTCCTGGCCAGGCCAATAGCCGGAGTACATGAGCTGTTGGGACGCCCCATCCCAGCCGGTGAGGGTGAGCGCTGCCTCCCGCGCCGCCAGCGCCGCCGGCCATGTCCCGGATAGCGCCACTCCTCGACCTCGACCAGCGGCACTTCGAGCGTCAGTCGTCGGTGAGGGAACACGCGGGTGAAATGGACCAAATCATCGAACAGATCCAGCAGCTTGCCTCGCTTGGGGCTGAACCGCTCATCGATCACCTCGCCGCCCTTGGCCGCCTGTTTGATCAGCCGCTTCCGCACGACGATCGGCTTGACGACCAACACGCGATGATCGTCCAGCAGTGTGCGAACCTTGTCGCGAATGGCGGCCAGGGAGCCGTGTTGAATCTCGATCAGCCGCCCGCGATGGACCACGTCGATGCGATACTTACCCAGCGGGACCTCGAACCGCGCGTTGCGGCCGGCGTAGTGCGACTTCAAATCCCTATGCAGCGAGGTCTCCATCAAAGGGATTATCGGCAGAAAGGGGCTCCCGGTTCAGTAGCCTTTGCGGCCGATACTCGGCCCGTTTAGCGGTCGTCGGCACGACGACCCAAAGTTGACGTTGCGCACTGGTATCGCTAAACCAAGGATCGACGTACCGTCGACCGCTAAACGACGCTTCCGCCGAACATTGTGCTACTCTTTTGGCGGTTCGATGCCGAAGTCGCGGATGGTCAGCAGGCTGTCGAGTCGGTAACCCCGCTGGGCAAAGGCTTCGGCGCCGCCCTCCATGCGGTCGATGATGGCGATTACGCCGGCCACTTTCAGGCCAAATTCCTCGACCCGTTCGATGGCCAGCAGTGACGAGCCGCCGGTGGTGACCACGTCTTCGACGATAACCACCTTTTCGCCGGGCTGCACGGGCCCCTCGATGTACTGGTTCGTGCCGTGGCCTTTGGACTCCTTGCGGACCATGA
>CAYYOX010000817.1:0-3100 GCA_964473065.1 uncultured Planctomycetaceae bacterium
GTCCCCGCGCGGCGTGGAGGGCGGCGCGGGGTGGACACTATGCCCTCTCACGCTGTGCTGGGTGTTCGCGGGCGAGGTCAACGCGCGCCAACTCATCGCCCACGGCCGCGACCGATGGTCGCGCCAAATCCTGCCTGCCACGCCTCGACCGTTGGTCGCGCCAGGCAGATATTACCCCGGGAGCTCCACCCACTGCCCCTGCTTCGCACTATCGAGCACCGCGTCGCAGACCTTTTGGGTTCGCAGGGCCGCCTTCATGTCGGGCTGGAACGGCTCGCCCCCTTCGAGACTGGCTAGGAAATCGGCGAAACTGTTGGTGAACGTGTGCTCGTAGCCGATCGTGCAGCCGGGTACCCACCAGTTCTTCATGTAGGGGTGCTCGAAGTTGGTCACGTGGATCCGCTGCCAGCCGGTCAGGTGGTCTTCGATCTTCTGGCCACTGACCGGGTCGGCGTACTTGAAATACTGCAAGATGTGCGGGTCTTCCAGGTCGAAGAAGATCGAGCCGTTCTCGCCGTTGATCTCCATCGTGCTGTAGTTCTTCCGACCGCGGGCGTAACGCGTGCTCTCGAACGTGCCGATCGAGCCGTTCTCGAAGACGGCCAGGAACATGCAGGCGTCGTCGATGTCGACCTTCTCGACCTTGCCCGTGTCGGCGTGCTTGCGCTCTTTGATGAACGTTTCGGCAGGGGCGGTCCCCTTGGGGATCGGGCCGTTGAGCCACTCGGCCGTATCGCTCGAATGGGCCAACAGGTCGCCGGTCACGCCGGAGCCGGCCACCTTCGAGTCGAGCCGCCACAGGGCCATGCCACCTTGCGGGACGTCGGCGCCGATCGTGTAGTCCTGGTTGTAGGTTGCCCGATAGTGGAACGGACGGCCCACGCGGTCTTCCTCGATGATCTGCTTGAACAGGGCAATGGCCGGCACGCGACGGTAGTTGAACGAGACCATATTGGCCACGCCCGCCTTCTCGACGGCCGCGACCATGGCCTCGGCCTCGGCGACGTTCATCGCCAGCGGCTTCTCGCAGATGATCATCTTACCCGCCTCGGCCGCGGCGAGCACCACGTCATGGTGCATGAAGTTGGGCACGCAGACATCGATCAGATCGATATCGTCCCGCTCGACGATCTTCCGCCAATCGGTCTCGATCGACTCATAGTTCCACCGCCCGGCAAACTCTTCGAGCTTCTCGCGATCCTCTTCCCGCCCATAACAGGCCTTCAGCACAGGCTGATGCTCGCGATCGAAAAAGTGGTTCACTTGCAAGTACGCGTTGGAGTGAGCCCGGCCCATAAAGCCGCAGCCGAGCACGCCGATGTTGAGGGGTTTTGTCATGGATCTTCCTTTTTGCTATTGAGGTAAAGAGTATGGTTCTATGGCTGTTCGCCATCTGTTATCAACGCTTGATCCAGCCAGTCGAGGAACGGCTGAACCGAAGGATTATTCGCATCAAGTTGACGATCGGCCTTGATCGCCTGCCCCATGGGTCGCCCGGGTGTCTCGCTGACGGCAAGCCAAGAATGAATGCGAGCTTTCGGCAGATGCGGTTGCTTGAACCGTCGTTGATCGTCCGGTATCGATTCGATAAAACGATCGACGAAAGGAAGCATCGCGTCATCTTCCCGAATCAGTTGTGCCACGAAATCTTCGAGCATCCCCGTCGATCGGTTGTCAGGCATGATCCAGACGCCAAAACGAACGGAACGCGGCGTTTGGGGACGCAACGACAGATCGAAGACCGTTCCATCGTCTCCGAGTTTCGTCGGCACATCCTTGTAGCCCCTTCCTTCAAGCCGTCCGCGGATTGCTTCCCATCTGGCCTGGGGATCTCTATCGTCTGCATCGACGACGACCGCCAGTCGCTCAAGATCGCTCTGGAGAAGTCTCCGAGGGATTGCGTCGAGTAGCTTCTCGATTCCACCGTTCTCGTCGGCATCCAGATCAGAATCAGGGCATTCGACCTTGAATGTTTCAGGCACGCTGCGGACCTCGCAAAGATTCCACATGACGTGCCGATCATTCTTCCCTTCGACAAGTAGAATTCGTTTGCCCATCGCTATCGCACCTCGATCGAGTCACGGATCACAATGGGCAGATCTTCCCGGTCGACGATCACGGCTCCCGTCTCTTCTTCGCCCTCGACTTCTTCCAAACGAATTACGAGGCCTTCAGCTTCGTCGTCCTCTTCCATGGCTTGGCCAAACCCCCTCAGGCAGTCCAGCGAATGGGAGGTCGCGAAGACTTGCACGCCAAGCAACCGGGCCGCGTGGAAAACGAACTTCCAGAGGTCCGCATGAAGTGTGTGGTGGATTCCCGTTTCGATCTCATCGATCAACAGAATCGGGAGCACGCTGCCGAACATTTCGTCCACTTTGAACGCGGTTTTACCCTGGACAACGGCAAACTCCATGGCCACGGCGATCTGGAACATCCGGACAGCACCGTCCCCCAACGCGGTCAAAGGCAGGGAACCCTCTCCGCCAACAGTCACCTTGGCTAGACGTCCTATCTCGTCTCGCGGGTCGGGTACGAACTTTGCTCCCCGGATCGGCGCAATCTGCTTCAGCGACTCAAGTACTCTTTGCTCCGAGTCCAACGGCAAGTCATCCCACCAACTCGGCACATCTCGGTCGTTGCCACGAGACGATACGTAGGGCGGATCGGGAAAAACCTCTGGGGGCTTGGGTGTCCCAGAAGGAATGGAGTAGGTGGAGCTGTGATCAGCATAGACTGAGTACTGCCTTGCCTCAGTACACGGGTTAATGTTGATGCCGAAATAACCATCCTGGTGAGACCGGGTATCCGCTTTCGCACAAAAAGGTAGCTGGCCTTTAGCCAGCGTGAGCGGTCCTATCATAAAGACATCTTCATTCTTGGGCTCTCGACCATAGAAGAGAGTTTCCAAATGAAGGAGCGGGGGAGTTGGAAGATCCATCGAAGCTCGAGCCTGGCGGTCTAGAATCTCGGCTCGTCCGTAGAGGATCTTGGTAATCGTTTGTTGTGGCCAGATCGATCCGTATAGCTGCAACGCTTCCAAGAGTGTTGTCTTTCCCACGCCGTTCTTGCCCACGATGAGGTTGACTTGCCCCAGTCGTTC
>CAYYOX010000818.1:0-3095 GCA_964473065.1 uncultured Planctomycetaceae bacterium
GACGATTCCCAGTTCGACCCGACCGGCCGACCAAATGCCGGCCAGTATGCTCCCCACGCCGACGCCCAATGCCAGCACGCCCAACAGCACGCCGACATGCAACTGCCCCAACCCCATGCGGAACCCGACGAATTGATCGACGTTCATCTGGGCCAGTGCCCCGAGCGCCCAGAAGACGGCACACCCTAATGCCGCCCGCAGCAGAGGCCGATTCGAGGCCAACGCGGCCAGGTCGCGAAACGTTTGTCGCGGCGCGTTGTAGGGAAAGGTTCGCGAGGGGTTGGCACTGCGCAGTGGCATGATGACCAGACTGGCCAGCAGTCCTGCCACGGCCACGCCGACCAAGGCGACGGCCGAAATCCACCACAGATGATGACCCGGCGGCTTCAGCAACAGGCCGTCCGAACCGATCTGCGTCGTGACGGTATACAGCAAGGACCCGCCGATGGTTCCCAGCACGATGGCCAAGACCGTGGTCATTCCGACCCAGCCGTTGGCTGCGGAGATTCGGTCCTCGCGGACGATCTCGGGAATGGAACCGAACTTCGACGGCGCGAACAGCGCGCTTTGCGAACCCATCAAGGCCACCACGGCGAACATCAGGTAGAGGTTGCCACTTAGGATCACGCCGATGCCCAGGACCATGATCACGATCTCGGCCACCTTGCAGCCGATAATCACGGTCCGCTTGCTGAACCGATCGGCCAGATATCCGGCCGGGGCTGCCAGGAAAAGATACGGGAGCACGAAGCAGGCCAACCCGGCCGAGAGGGCCACGGTCACATGCTCCGGGCCCACGGTCGTCTCGACGATCCGCTTGCCGATTGGCACGACCAGCCAGCGAAACATATTGTCGTTGACCGCCCCAAGGAACTGCGTAGCCAGCAGCCCCAAGAAGCTCCGCGACATCAGACCGCCGCGGGGGATTGCTGGCGTATCGAGTGTTTGAGTTGCCTCGTTGAACATCCAATTCCCTCCATGCCGGGAAACCCTTCCCGCAAGTTGAGCTTATCGTAACGCCTTGCCCGCCAACGCTGCAAGATGCAACGGGAGCCTATAAAACAACAGGCGTAGTTCCCAAGCCCATGTCACGCCCGGCCGACGAGGATTGACATAACAAGTGAATACACAAGCACTTGCGCCACACGCAAGATCCGGCCGGATGGAGAGAAACGACGACTTTCGAAGTTCTCATGTGCCACTGCTTCGCAGAAGCAGTACTTTCAGCCGCCAATCTTCCTGACAGTGTGCGTCAATGAGGTCAGGCCGTCATCTGGCGACGCTCTTTTACTGCAGGCAAATCGCCGGCGGCAGCGGCGGGCTCCTGTTTTGCCGAAAGGGGCCTGTTTGCAGTTCAACCGTTCTGGCGCCGGACCTTCATCTGGATCCACACATCGCCAAAAGCTTGTCGATGGCCTCTTCGGCGGAGTTGAACTCCTTCGATCGCTGGCGGGGCGTCTGGACATCCTCCGCCTCGTAGAGCCAATCGAGAGCCGAAACCCGAGAGCTGAAAGCCGAAAGCGAAACAGTCTCGACACGCGGCTTTCCGCTTTCCACTTTCCGCTTTCCGGAAAGATCCAGCAGAGTCAACTCGGTCGCCGACCAAGTCTGATTGTTTCGGGCAATTAGCGTATCGATCGCGTCGACACGCCGGTCGCGGTTGAAATCATAGACGTTGTTCAACTCGGCCGGGTCAAAGAACGGTTGCGGGTTGTGCCGGGCCATGAGCACGTCGATGGCGTCCACCGCCGTGCAAGTAGGACAGTTGCCCGTCTCGCCGGTTGCGTTGCCGAAGTAGAACACGTCGTCGGCCGACAGACCCGTGTTTTCGGTGGCAAGAATCGTCACCTCGATCCATGTGTTTTGGATCGCGCCGTCCGGCCAGGTCAAGATGATCTGGCCGGCCGTCGCGTCGATGCTCGCCGGCGTCGGAGCGCTCGGCCAATTGCCCGGTGTATCGTCGTTGCCGAGCTTGAAAGTAAAATCGTTCTCGTCGATTGCCCCGGGATCGGCCAGACCCGGCGCGTCGATGATGATCCCGTTGATACCCTTGGCGTAGCTGGTGTAATTGGCAAACGTGGCTTGTCCGCCCGGTAGCAAGGCCGCTTTATCCGTAGCAATCGCGTCCTTGTCGGTCGTTCTGTCGTAGGCCGAGTTGTTGTAGAACGCATGGCGGCCCACGATTTCGGTGACCTCTTGCAGTTCAGCCATACCGGGGGTGGGTGATTCGGCCGTCCAGCTCGAGGCGTCGTTGCCCCAGTCGGTTCTGGCCGTTCGGTTGAGCGAATCGCCGCCATTGTTGGTCGTGGCGTGCCAGTCGTTTTGATAGTTGACCTCGTCTTCAATCACGTGGGGGACGTACAACGGATCGTCGGCCGGCGGCGTGTCGGGACGCTGCAATTGGATTTGTTCGCCGAGGTTGCTTAAGGTGTCGTTGGGATTGCCCAGAACGACCACCTCCGGTCCGATGGCGTATTCGGTACGAAACGCCTCCAACTTGACCGTATCGCCCGGGTTGAACGAGACTATCACCAGGGCCTGCCTGGCGCTAAGTATTGTGCCGGGGGCGAAGTCGTAGTCAAAACCTTTGCGCAATCGCCAACCGGTCAGATCGACCGCTTGGGTCGTCGTGTTGTAGATCTCGAGGAACTCCAACTCGTCGGGCATATCGTCGCCGGGCGGATCGTGCATTACTTCGCTGATCACAACTTCTTGCGGTGGTCGGGAGCCGCTATTGGGAGCACCCGGTGTAAACTCGGTCATCGGGTAGAGTTCGCCCGTGCCGTTGGGCCAGCGACCGAACGGTTCGTCGGCGAGCGCACCGCCGAATTCGACGTGGTCGGCGAATTGCAGGGAACTACCGTCGCCGAAGTCGGCCAATAGCCAAACGTCGTCACCTCGAGCACCGCTCAACGCGAAGTCTTTCTCACCCGTCCCGCCGAACTCGGTTAGCTGATTCACGGCAAACAACTCGCCGTTGTAGTGGCCTTCATAGAACGTCACGTAGCCATAGGCCGGGATGGTCGTATCGACGGGGATCTGGAACTTGAAGAAATCGCCGGCCGAGTCGCTCAACCACCAGCCGTCGAGCACTA
>CAYYOX010000819.1:0-3086 GCA_964473065.1 uncultured Planctomycetaceae bacterium
CTTCCGTGGCGGCCACCTGCTTGAGCATCCGCACCGCCTCGTGGTAGTCGGTGACCGTACGGATCACACCCGCCTTACCTCGCTTGCCGGTCAGCACGTCCGGCTTGATGATCCCCGTCTTCCACCGATCGAGCTTCTCGCGAACGACCGACTGGGCC
Organism: uncultured Planctomycetaceae bacterium; assembly: GCA_964473065.1. Taxonomy (GTDB): domain Bacteria; phylum Planctomycetota; class Planctomycetia; order Pirellulales; family Thermoguttaceae; genus CAYYOX01. The sequence continues at coordinate 159 of CAYYOX010000819.1, forward strand.
ACCGGCTCGACGATGAAGTCGGGCACCGGGATGTTGAATCGCCCGGCAAGTTCCTGCAGTAAGCCCAGTTCTCCAACTTTGATGCTCATTATTGGCCTCTTCGATTCATCGTGATTTACGGCCCGTCGATCCCGTGATTCAGGGCGTCGGCAATCTCCCGAATAGCTTCGTTCGCCTGATCGAACAGGCTTGTGTGGCGGATGAACCCGTGGATCATCCCCTCGTAGCGCGAATGTCTCACCTGCACGCCCGCCTCGCGGAGTCGCTCAGCGTAGGCGTCACCCTCGTCGCAGAGCACGTCGTATTCGGCCGTCATGACCAGCGCCGGCGGCAGGTTGGTGAGGTCCTTGGCGAGCAATGGCGAGGCATACGCCTGCTTGCCGTCCTCGGGACTGCCGAAGTAGTTCTCGAAGAACCAGACCATGTCGGCCCGGGTCAGCATGTATCCCTCGGCACATCGACAATAGGACGGCCGGTCGAGATCGACATCGGTCACCGGGTAGATCAACACCTGCAAAGCCGGCCGAAACGCCGACTCGTCGCGGGCCTTCATCGACACGACGGTCGCCAGGTTGCCCCCCGCACTGTCGCCGGCCAGCGCAATCCGCTGCGGGTCGCCGCCAAGCGCCTCGGCATTCTCGAATACCCACTCGGCGGCCGCGTAACAGTCATCTACCGCGGCCGGGTACTTGTGCTCCGGGGCCAGCCGATAGTCGACCGAGACCACAATACACGGGGCAATGTTGGTGATCGAGCAGCACAGGGCGTTGTGCGTCTCGATATCGCAGACGACCCAACCCCCGCCATGGTAATAGACGAGGATCGGAAACGGGCCTTCGCCCTCGGGAGTATAGATCCGAATGGGGATTTCACCGGCCGGACCGGGAATCGTACGGTCCTCTTTCCGACCGACCGGTTCACCCGGCCCCAGGGCCTTGGAATCCTCAGCCACCGCCTCGCGGGCAACCGCGGGCGCGAGCGTGGGAAGCGGCGGGACATCCAACGCCTCCAACTGATCCAAAAACTCTCGCACCTTCGGGTCAACCGGCATGGCTTCCTTTCGTTAACCGGGGCAGCAAGTTGCGACGCGTCCGAAAACCTATTGTTGCCGAAAAGGGACTCAACGGCAAGCCGGAAAGTCAAGATTAAACCGTCTTGTAAGAAGACACGCGAAACTTCGCTTCGGTTCGGTGGAAAAAAGACGCCGCCGGCTTGCCAATGGTGCTCACTCGGCCTCTGCTATCAGCTCGCGAAGTTCGGCCTGGGACAACGCTCGGTTGTAGAGTCGGATCTCGTCGACCGACACGCCCGAAGAAACAAAAAGAGAGAAACAAAGGGGCCAGGACCCTATTTGGCAATATAGGCAAGCTTCTATTGCTCTGCCTTGCTTGTGGGTTGGAACTTTCTCGGGCGCGCTCGCCGAGCAAGGATGGAGGTTACGACTGGCAAACGACGATCGCCAAAACACTCGGAATTCAGTCGACATTCCGCCCCAGGGGGAGACCAAAGAAGAAAAAGTAGCCGGCCCCATTTTCTCTCCCATTCTTGGACGGTCGGACCGGGTTTTGTACGCTCACGGCACGCTGGTGGGCTCGATATCTCGGGCAGTCGGTGGAACATGAGCCCCATCTATGGTAAAGTCGAGAGTGCTGTAGGATTGGAATCGCTATGGGTCACCGGCACTTGGGGCCGCAACATGAGGAAACCAAAATGAACGCAACCGGACTACAAGTCAACAAGAGACGGATGTCGACATTCCTCGCCATCGCAACAACTTTTCTTGTGGGTTCCGTCTGCTCGGCAGACGAGGACAAATCAATTCAGGAGAATGCTGTGCCTGGGACTAAGATCAAGTTGATCTACGACGGAGACATCGGGCCCGACCCGTGCGATTTCAGTACGCTTTCGATGCTCCACGAATACCACAACAAGGGGATGATCGATCTGGTCGGCGTGATCGGTGAAACACCGGACCCCTACCTCGCATCTACCTTCAGCATTTACAACCAGCTCTACGGTAACGACATTCCGATCGGCGCCTTCAACAGCGATCCCGACGGCGTGAAATTCAATGATGATGTCAAGAAGAGATACCACGAAGCGATTTCACTCTACTGCTATACAAACCCGAACGAGACGATCTACAAGAAGTTCGGCAACAGCGAAACGAAGACAGCAGATCATGTGCCCCACTCTGTGGCAATGTATCGCCAACTGCTGTCCCAAGCCACGGACAACAGCATCACCATCTATGCCGCCGGGCAATTGTTCACATTCCCGGCCCTCTTCGAGTCGCCCGGCGACCAGCATTCTCCGTTGACCGGCAAGGAGCTTTTAGAGAAGAAGGTCAAGGAGTTCGTGCTGATGGGCGGTTGGTTTCCGAACTCGACCGAGAGTCCCTGGTACGGACTCACCAACGGCGCGGAGTGGAATTGGTGGGCGTTCGACAGCAAGAACACCACGAAAACCACCCTCGAAACACTGGCAAAGATCGGAAAGCCCATCACATATATCGGGGCGGAACAAGGACCGCGCATTCTGGTGGGAAAAGAATTGACCCAACGACTCGGGCGAGAGCATCCCACAACGGAGTCCTTCTATCTTTTCAAGCGGACCGCGCAAGTCCCCGAAAACTCGGAGGATGGATCGCCCGTTTTGAAATATGACAATCCGGCTTTCGATGAGATCGCGCTGTTCTACGTGGTCGAGGGAGGTGTCGGAAGGTTTTTCGACAGGGTTCGCGGAAAAGTTCAGATCAACGAATCCGGCGCCAACACCTGGCTGCCGGGCGACGGAAACGAAAGCTATCTTACGATCAAGATCGGGTTCGAGCCGGAGCTGCGCGAGGTGATCACTGATCGGATCACGGGGAAATTCTAGCGTCTACTGCGCGGAGTGAAAAAAAGGGTGGAAAAAAGGGGTCAGGCT
>CAYYOX010000820.1:0-3080 GCA_964473065.1 uncultured Planctomycetaceae bacterium
ACATGGGCGAGGCCGTCTCGGACGACGCCTTGCGGATGAACTTCGTCTGCCCGCTGGCCATGGCCCTGTTGATTATCCTGGCCTACCGCACGGTTCGCGGGACGATCTTGCCGCTGTGCGTGATCGGCGGGGCGTCGGTCTCGGCCTTGGGGCTGATGTCCGCCAGCGGCGTGCCCGTCTATATCGTGACTAACGGCATCTTCGTGATCATCATGGCCGTGGGCGTGGCCGACTCGCTGCATCTGCTCGGGCAATACTACGAGGAGCAACTCCACCGCGACGGGCGAACCCGGCAGGAACTGATCGTCGACGCCTGCATGGCGCTCTGGTATCCGGTGTTGATCACCTCGCTGACCGACGTGGCCGGGTTCTTCTCGCTGTATCTGGTCGGAATCATGCCGCCGATCCGTTACTTCGGGCTGTTCACCTGCGCGGGAGTGCTCGGGGCGCTGGTCTACTCGTATACCGTGGTGCCGGCCGGTTTGGCCCTGCTACCGCTGCGCGGAAGTCGCGCGATGACAAGCTCCCGCAAACCGGGCGGGGGCGTGGATCGGATCGGCGTAATGCTGGGCCGGGTCGGTCTGTTCACATTCCGCCGCTATGGCGTCGTGCTCTTGCTCGGTGCGATCCTGATTGCCGTGGCGCTGTGGGGTGCATCGAAGATGATTATCAACGACGCCCGCATTTTAGCCTTCAAGGAGCACCACCCGATCGTTCAAGCCGCCAATCTGTTGAACGACCGCTTCGACGGCACCAGCCATCTGAACATCGTCGTGACCGCCAAGGAGCCCGGGGCCTTGCTGCAACCCGAATTGCTGCGCCGGATCGAACAGCTCGAGGTCTACTCGGAAACGCTTCCGCAGGTCGGCGGTACCCATTCCATGGCCGGCTGGGTCAAACGGGCCCATCAAGTAATGAACCAAGAAAAGCCCGACGCTTACACCATCCCGGACGATCCGGACGAAACGGAGTACTATCTCGACGTGCTCGGCGGGGCCACTTCGCCCATGGCCGGGCTGTTGCGCGAGGTGGTCGACCCGACCTATACGCAGGCCAACCTGACCTTGCGGATGAAAAGCGGCGAGTTTATCCACCAGCGCCCGGTCATCGAATCGCTACAAGCCTATTTGGACGAACATTTCCAAGAGGGGCCGCTGCAGGCCAAACTGGCCGGGCGCGTCAACCTCGACTACCACTGGCTGCAGATCATTCGCGTCAGCCATGTGCGGAGCGTGGGCTTCGCGTCGTTGTGCGTGCTGCTGCTGACCGGGCTGATGTTCCGGTCCGCCGTGGCCGGTCTGTTGTGTACGCTGACGGTCGCCATGGCCGTGCTGGCGAATTATGCGGTGATGGGACTCTGCGACATTCCCCTGGGGGTCGGCACCTCGATGTTCGCCAGCATCGCGATCGGGGCCGGGGTGAACTTCCCGATCCACATTCTCGACCGGCTGCGGACCGGCTTCCGCGACCCGCACGTCGAGCCCGCCGAAGTCTTTCGCGACACGTTCACTTTCACCGGACGAGCATTGTTCTTTACGGCCCTGGTCGTGGCCATCGGGTTCCTGCTGCTGGGGGTCTCCGAGTTCCGCACGCTGGTCCGATTCGGCCTGCTGATCAGTATGAGCATGGTGGTCAGCTTTCTGACCAGTATCACGTTGCTGCCGGCGATACTGGCCGCCGTCCGACCCCGATTCCTCTGGCGAGCGAGCGGGCTGCTACAAAAACCGTAGCGACATGGTAAGATGGGCCGCATTGGAACTGTATCCACGATAAACAGGAGGTCAGCGGCATGGCGGATTCGGACAAACGATCAATTGGCGACGCAAAGCTTTCGGCGGGGATTCCCGAGGTCAACAGTTCGCTCTACTGGCGAATAGGATTCTGTGTTGGGGACCCGGTCGCGGTGCTCGAATTGCCCGACGGGCAGTCCGTGCTGATCCTTCGCGACATCGAGATGCAACGTGCCCGAGAGAAGGCCCGGGTCGACCGCGTGGCGTGTCCGGCGGATTACGCGCCGTCGGGAGGCCTCTCGGGTGATCGCGAGACGGCCACGGCCCAGGCCGCTGCCGAATGCCTTCGCCGAGCGGGTGCGACCCGTGCGACGGCCGATCGGGCCTTGCCGCTGATCTTTGCCGATTTCGCTCGGCAGGCGGGCATCGAGATTACGTGTGATGTCGCCATGTGGGTCAATGAGCGACGCCAGAAGACCGAGGAAGAAATCGAGGCCCTACGCGAGGCGCAAGGGGTTACGGAAGAGGCCGTTCAGATGGCCTGCGAGTTGATCGCCTCGGCCGACGTGCGACGCGACGGCGTGTTGCTGCACGACGGCGAGCCGCTGACGTGCGAGCGCGTTCGCGCCGCGGTCGACCATTGGCTGCTGGATCGGGGCTATAGCAATCCGCCTGCAATCATCGCCGGCGGGCCCAGCGGAGCGGATTGCCACAACCTGGGCTACGGCGAGTTGAAGACCTCCGAGCCGGTGCTGGTCGATGTCTTTCCTCGCAACCGCCGCACTCGCTATTGCGGCGACTGCACGCGAACGGTCGTTCACGGAGATATCTCGGACGAGATCGCGCGAATGCACGCGGCCGTTCGCCAGGCCAAAGCGGCCGCCATGCGAAAGGTCGCCCCCGGCGTGACCGGCGAGGATGTTCATCGGGCAACCACGCGAGCCATCGAGGAGGCCGGCTACTCGGTCGGGCTGCCCGACGAGCAATCGCCCGATTCCTATTGTACGATTCCCCATGGCACGGGCCATGGCGTCGGGCTCGATGTACACGAGCCGCCGCTGCTGGACCTCAAGGGGCCCGCGCTCTTGCTCGGCGAAGCGGTCACGATCGAGCCGGGCGTCTACCGACGCGACATCGGCGGAGTGCGCGTCGAGGACATCATCATCGTCACCGAGGACGGCTGCGAGAGTTTGAATACCATCTCGGAAGGGCTTCAGTGGAAATAGCCAGGTGCGATCACTTCCAGTCGTTTAGCCGCCGCCGGCACGGCGGTGAGACGTTTAGCCGCCGCCGGCACGGCGGTGAGATTGGAAGCTGTGGCCCTCACCGCCGTACCGGCGGCGGCTAAAC
>CAYYOX010000821.1:0-3075 GCA_964473065.1 uncultured Planctomycetaceae bacterium
GAATACCGGTGGCTAGCGCCATTCCGCTCACAGCAATCCGAAGCCCTCAACGGCCCAGCACGTTGCGCAACCCCAGCCGCAGAATGATCCGCAGCGCGGCCACGGCCTCGCCCGAGTCGATCTTCGAGCTGCCGCGTTGCCGATCGATGAAGGTGATCGGCGCTTCGCCGAATCGGGCGTCCAGGCGTTTTAGATGCCAAAGAATCTCTTCCTGAAACGAATAGCCGCGGCTGACGATGGCGTCGAAATCGAGCTTCTTCAAGAGGCTTGTGCGATAGCAGCGAAAGGCCCCGCTGCAATCCTTGGGCTTCAGGCCCAACAGCCATCGGGCGTAGAGGTTCACGCCTCGGCTCATGAGGTGGCGTCGCAACGGCCAGCCTTCCACGCCGCCGCCCGGCACGTAACGCGAACCAATCATCACGTCGACCGGTGCTGCGTCTTCCGATTCCATGCCCCCGATCAGGTCGGGAATGTATTTTGGCGCGTGGCTGAAGTCGGCATCCATGTTCAACACGTATCGGTAACCCCGGTCGATGCCGTGCTTCAAGCCGGCGATCGTGGCCGTACCCAACCCCAGTTTGCCCCCGCGATGCAGGCAGTGCAAGCGAGGATCCTCGGCCGCCTGCTGGTCGCACCACCGGCCCGTGCCATCCGGCGAATTGTCGTCGATCACAAGCAGATCGACCTGGGGGGCCACCTGGAAGATCTGCTCGACCAGATCGGGTAGATTCTCCATCTCGTTGTAGGTGGCTACGGTGATCAGCGTCTTATCGGCACAAGACATGGCAAGGGATCCTTCAGTTTCCAGCAACGGCTAGGGGAGATTCTAGCAGATTCTTGCGGGAAAACGAACCTGTTTTCTGCCCAGGGGTCGAAGACGGCCGCTAATCCGGAGTGGCTGCTGGGGCTAAACGGAAAGACATTCGCAATCACGAAACCGCGTTCAGTCGGTCGGTTCGCCGATCGAGCGGAGATACTCGGCCAGGCGTGCCTGGAGATCGATCATGTTTTGCCATTGCCGCTGCTCGAGCGTGACCTTCTCCGTTTTGGGCTTCGCCTCGACCGACTGGACCAATCCGCGCAGCCGCAAATGGAAATAGTGCATCAACTCGGCCAATTGGGCCGCCTGGCCGGGGCTCATCGCCGCGGGTAACTCCGGCGGAATCAGCGTGTGCAACGTGGCCCGGGCGTCCGGATCTTCCGACCAGTTCAACTCGAATTCCAGCGAGACCGACTCGGATTGCTCGTCCACCTCTTCGGAACTGAGAGTAACCCCCTGCGATAGATCGGCGCCACGCAGATTGGCTAGCCGGCGGGCGATTTCCTCCCGGGAACCGTACAGCAGCACCGATCGGCCCAGCGTGACGACATCGCCGGGACGCAAGATCCAGAGTTGGACATTTTCGCCGTTGACCTTCGTGCCGTTGGTGCTTTCCAGGTCGGTCAGCACGATTTTGTCTTGGTCGTCCTGGATTTTCAGGTGGAATCGGCTGATCCGCTCGTCGTTAAGCTGGACGGAGTTCCCTTCCTCACGGCCAATAGTCAGCGGCGTGGGGACGTTCTCGAACACCTTCCCCCGGTCCGCACCATCTAGGGATCGCAACGTAATCAGCGCCATCGAAATTCACTCCACCAGCAACCAACCCGCCTAAAGCGGGCAAAAAAGCCTGCCAGCGGTTTTATCACGCGGGCCTTCGTCCGGTCAAGCCGGGGCCTCTCGTTCCCACGCTCCGCGTGGGAACGAGCTGTGGGCCCGGCGCTACCTGTTCCTCTGTTGCAGGAGTTTGCGCGCCTCGTTCAACTCGTTCCGCAGCCGTTGCACTTCGCCGCGGAGTTGGCGGATGACTTGCTCGGGTTTTTGGTCGCGAGGCTGATCGTGCGCTTGGCGCTGGCGCAGTTGGGCCATCCCTTGCTGAAGCTGTTGGTTGAGCTTCTGGGCCGCTTCGCCCAGCCCAGCCGCGCGGAGGTTGTCGATCGCGACCTTCAGGTGCCGAAGCCGCCGCTCGATGTCCTTCGCCGGCGCGGCGGGTCGATCCTTTTGCTGATGCTTGAACCGTTCGACCAATTGGCGAGCATGTTGTGTCACTCGCTCGGCCTCGTCGTGGCGACCGGCTTCCTTCAACTGAGCGATTTGCTTTCTCAACGCTTGCAAGTGCTGGCGGACTGGCACGTCCCGTTGCGGTACGTCCCGATGGCCCTGATGTGCCTGGGCGATTTCCCGCATTTTGTGACCGACAAGCTCGGCCTCGACGCCGCTCGCTTCCCGTTCGGCACGACGGACATGGTCCCTTTCGTGGTCCGCGTCGTCGCCGAATCTCCGCAATTTCTCTTGAATATCAAGGGCCCGCGCTTCCAACTCGATGTGATGCTTGGTTAACTCACGCAGGTGAGCCTTCGCTTCCTGCTGGGCGTGATGCTCCCGCTCGCGTTGCTCGCGCTGGAACTGTTCGTTCTCATGGTGAATGTCCTTGAGCCGTTCGTGGATTTCCCGCAATTCGGCGTGCAGTTGGTGGGCCTCATCGTCGGCGTCCGGGCCGCGGTCGCCCAATTCATGCTTGATATGCCCGGCCCGTTCTTCGAGCTCGCGGGCTTCGTGGTGACGTTCTTCTATATGACGTCGCCGTTCGTGTTGGGCACGCTCCTCCATCTCTCGAAATTCGTTATGGATCTCTTCCCTCCGGCCGTGAAGTTCTCGTAATTCCCCGTGCAAACCTTCGGCCTCGTCGTCGGCGTCCGGGCCGCGACCGTCGAGTTCCCGTTCGATATGGTGGATCCGCTCTTCCAACTCGCGGGCTTCATGGTGAAGTCCCTCGTCGTGCCGGCGCTCGGCTTCCCGCTCGCCCTCGTGAATCTCGCGCTCTATCTGTTCCATCCGCTCGTGAATCTCGCCGAGCTCCCGGTGCAACTGTTCGACTTCCTCTTCCTCTTCGTCCTCGTCTCCATCGTCGTCTTCGTCATCATCCTCGTCATCACCTTCTTCTTCTCTTAGCTCGCGTTCGATGTGCTCGGAGCGTTCTCGTAGTTCGTTGAACTCTCCGCGTAGTTCTTCGAGACGCCGCTCGATATTGTCGCCTT
>CAYYOX010000822.1:0-3066 GCA_964473065.1 uncultured Planctomycetaceae bacterium
TGGAGGTTATGGCCAGCAGTACGAAGGCGGCGGTGGTGGTGGTCGGATTGCGATTGAGTATGGCACCAACTTGTTCGCGGGTCAGGTATCCGCCTATGGAGGTTCAGGATACCAAGACGGTGGAGCAGGGACGATCTTCACGAAGCTCAAAGGTGAGACATGGGGCAACCTGTTGATCGATCACGGTGGTAACTTGGGTGCGGAAACGCCGTTGACAGATGACTGGGAATCGCTGGAGCAGATGACCGTCACGGTGGCCAATCGAGCGATTGTCTATCCGGAACCGGGGCTGAGGATTGGAATCCTGCAAGTGGCCTCCGGTGGCGTGTTGAGCTACCCGGCCGGTCAGGCAATGTTTGACCTGACCGTGCTCAACGATGCCACGATCGATGTTGGTGGTGCAATCTCAGCGGACGGCCAAGGGTACGCTGGCGGCGAAGGGCCTGGCGCAGGCGGCACTGGAGAACATGGTGGCGGTGGAGGCCATGGCGGTTCAGGCGGAGACGGTGAAGTTGAAGGGCTTGGGGGTTCGAGCTATGGCTCAATCGTGGAGCCGGTTGATCTCGGGAGTGGTGGAGGCTTTGGCTGGCAGGATGGAACTGCGGGAGAACCGGGAGGAGGGGCGATTCGGCTAGCAGTTGGCGGGACGTTATTGGTAGAGGGAAATCTCACGGCTAACGGCGAAGCTAACCCTGCATATTGGGCACCCGGCGCCAGTTCTGGCGGAAGCATCTACCTGACGGTGGGTACACTTGGCGGTGCGGGGATCATTTCGGCACTTGGCGGCAATACCTATGACGCCGGTGGCGGTGGCGGTGGTGGTGGCGGAAGAATCGCCGTCTACTATCTCGACATGGCAGACTATTCCGGTACTATCTCCGTTGCCGGAGGGAGTGGCTATGAATTCGGCGAGGACGGCACGATCCATCTGGCCGGGCCCGATGCGGCTCCGCTGGTTAGCATTGACACAAGGCCGGTCGGTCTGGTGCGATATCCGGTCGATCACATGGATGTCGTCTTCACTCGGCCGATCGACCCGGCCACGTTTACGCCCGATGATATCTTTATCTGGGGGCCGGAGGGTGAGGTCCTACCAAGCGGTATTGTTTTTGTCGAAGAATACCTTGGCCGGCAAACCTACCGCGTAAGCTTCCCACTCCAGGAATACAATGGCACTTACACCTACTCGATCGGCCCGGACATCACCGGCACCATTGGAAAACTGCTGGACCAGGATGCCGACGGGATCGAGGGCGAACCAGGCGACGATGTGTACGAGGCCGCGTTTACGATCGATACGGTTGGCCCGCGGGTAAACCGGCACGTTCCGTCCGGAGATAATGCGGGAACGGTCGAGTTCGTCGACGTTTACTTCTCCGAGCCGATCAACGAGGACACGTTCAACCTGACGGACCATCCCGAGGATGTGCGTATCACCGGTCCCGACGGCCAAGACATCCCGCCGACTGGATTGACTTCGCTTGGCAACAACGCCTACCGCATCAGTTTCGCTGAGCAGACCGCTCCCACAGATCCTGCTGCCGGACCAGCGGAATATCACGTGCTGATCGGCCCTCGTATCGAAGACATTGCCGGCAACCTGATGGACCAGGACCGCGACGGCGACCAGGGCCGAACGGACCTGGACGAGTATGAAGGCACGTTCAATCTGGTCGATGTCGACCTGACCCTTTTGAACGTCGAGGTAGTCGACCCAACGAATTTATGGGCAGGCCTTCCGGCCCATGTCTCCTGGGACGGTGCCAACGAGAGCGGAATGCCCCTGCAAGGCGATTGGACCGATGCCGTCTACTTCTCCACCGACGACCGGTGGGACATCGACGACGTGTTGCTGGCGACCGAATTGCATGAAGACGGCCTGGCTAAAGACGGATCCTATTCGGCCTTTGCCGACGTGATCATCCCCGGGGTCCTCCCCGGCGACTACTTCATCATCGTCCGGTCCGACCTGTACAACCAGGAGAAGGAAGAGGATGAGGAACTGGCCGACAACATCGTGGCCGTGCCGGTGACGGTGGGCATCACCGAACTGCCCGCAGACGGGACGCCAGAAAGCGGGGCACTAAGCCAAACCGACCGCTCCGACTATTACGTCATCCCCGCGCAGTCCGGCCAAAGCCTCTGGACCGTGATGCCGAGCCTTCCCGGAGGTGCCGAGGCACAACTGTTTATCAGCTACAAAAAACTCCCTACGCGCTCCAGCCACGACTTCAATTCAACCGTCAACCTTGTCGGCAACCAGGAGATCTTGATTCCGCAGGCGTTCGGCGGCAACTACTATGTTCTGGTCTACGGGGATCAACTCAGCGGTGATACTCCCTACAATGTCACGGCCGCCGTATCATCCCAACTCATGGTGACCAGCGTCAGCCCCGAGAGTCATGGCACCGGCTCGATCGGCACCATGACGATCAGCGGGGCCGGCTTTGACGACTCAACCACCGTCGAGTTCATCGACTCCGGCAGTACCAGCCACCTTCCCACCGATATCAACTTGATCTCGACCACCACGATCGTCGTCACGCTCGACCTGCCCAATTGGAGTCCAGATGACTACGACATAAGGATCGTCCGAGCGCTGGATTCCGATTCGCTGCATATAGACGACTGTTTCCAGCTAACCCCGGGCGGCACCGCCAACCTGGAAACGAATCTTGTCCTTCCCAGTGTGTTTGGACGCCCTTGGCGGTCAACCATCTGGATCGAATACGAGAACACGGGCGAGGTGTCGATGCCGGCCCCGCTACTGAAGTTCCACGGGGACGACGACGCGATCCTCACACTCGATGAGTCGCTGGCCAGCACGGGCCTCCATACCGATACACCGCCGGCCGGTACCAGCGACACGGTTCAGGTCATGACCACCGGCTCCGGTGCCACGCCCGGTATCCTCCAACCCGGGGATTCCGGCCGCATCCCGGTCTACTACCTTGGTCTGAAGCAGCCTTGGGACTACTCCGACACATCGATCGACTTTGACCTGGGCTACCTGGATGCCGAAAGTACCGACGTGATCGATTGGGAGAGCCCCAAGGGCTAGATCAC
>CAYYOX010000823.1:0-3055 GCA_964473065.1 uncultured Planctomycetaceae bacterium
TACGCACCGACCAGTTGGCCGATCGTCTTGCGGACCGTTTCGACCGAGGTGGGATGTCGTAGGACGATCAGGTCGGCCCCGCCTTGCAGGAGGTTGGTGGCGGTGACGATTTCCCAGGCCGGGCCGCGGTCGGCGGGCGGGCCCCAGATGTCGGCCGCTTCCTCGCCCGACTTGGCTTCCTTCGCACGCCATGCCTCGTAACCCACGTCGAGAAAGACGGGCTGGCCCATCAACTTGTCGCCCGAGAGTGCCGCCAGCCGGCCGCGCTCGAGGATCGAGTAGATGTACTCCATCCCGTAGCCCAACGCCGCGGTGGTGGGCGTCATGACGATGTCGGTCAGCGGGTAGCCCATGTCGCTGATCAGGATGTTGACCTGCTTGGCCTTGTTGATATCGCACGGCGACAGGGCGACCAGCTTGTGGCCGTAGGCTTGCGCGGCGGCCGTCAACGTGCGATATTCGTCTTCGATGGCGGCCCCGAGCAGGCAGTTCTCACCTTGGGCGGCCTCGGCTACCTTGGGCATCACCTGCTGGTCCTTCTCCGGCACGTCACAACCCCAGATAATCAACGGCAGGTCGACCGCCTCGAGCACGGCCTTGACCGTTTCGACGGCCTGCTCGGGTGAACGGTCGCCTTCGTCAGGATGCGTGCCGAGCAGTCGCAGGTTGATCGCCTCGGCGCCGAGTTCCTTCACACGCTTGGCCCAGGCCGCCGGATCGGACCAGACGTCGCTGTAAACTTTCGCAAGCGGCTCGGGCCATTCGGTCGGCTGAGTGTCGGACACGTCCATGGCAATCACCGGCGGGTTACCCACCGCGCCGTCGAAATCCAGAAAGGGGATCCCGCTTTGGCCGCCGATGGTGATCGTACTTCCCCGCGTGCCGCCTTCGGCCTTGGTGGCGCCGATCGTCACGGCCGTGATTTGGCCCGACCATTTTTCCTTTGCGTTAGGAACCGTCATGTGGTTTCTCCTTGTATGAGTAAGTTGTTCGTGAAAGGTTTGAACTGGACTTTTGCAAATTGGTCCCCTCTCCCTCTGGGAGAGGGGGGAGAGATTTTTGCTCCTCTCCCAAAGGGGGAGGGGAGGTTGAATTCGTTGTCGTTATGACCCGTCCGCTTGCATCTTGGTGAGGGTTTCTATGATATTCTTGGCGGCTGCCAGGGCCGTGTTGGAATCGGACAGGCTGAACACGTCTTGCCCGGCGGCGCCCGCCAGTTCGACCTCGTCGTCCTGCGGTATGTCTTCGAGCCGATGGACGTCGAACTTGGCCAACTCTTTCGCGACCGGCTCGCTGATCTCGCTTGCGCCCGTCCGATTGACCAACAAGGCCTGGCAGCCGATGTTGATCGGTAGTTCCTTACAGAGCTCGACCACGCGCCGGGCCGCTCGCACAGCCGGCATGGCCGGGTTGGCCACGGCCAACAGGAACTCGACGTCGTTGGTCGTTCGCCGCGAAAGGTGTTCCAGGCCGGCTTCGTTGTCCAAGATCACCGCCGCATAGTTCTTCGCCAGCGAGTCGAGCGATTTTCGCAGCAGATTGTTGACGTAACAATAGCAACGGGGACCCTCGGGGCGGCCCATGGTGATCAGGTCGAACCCGTCGGCCTCGGTAATGGCCCGTTGCAGTTCGTCCTCGATGGCGCGGGCGCGTCCCACGCCGCTAGCAGGCGAGCCTTCGGGACTGGACCCATGCTCGCGAATATCGGCCAGCGGTTTGCCCGGATCGACGCCCAGGGCCTCGGCCAGATTGGAATTCGGGTCGGCGTCGACGGCCAGGATCGGCCGCACGCCCATCTCGCACAGCGCGCGAACCAGCAGGGCCGAGAGCGTGGTCTTGCCTGTTCCTCCCTTGCCGGCAACCGCGATAGATAGTTTCAAAGGATGACTCCTCGTTTTGGGTTTGGTTATCTCTTACTCCCGGCGTGGGCTTCGAGTTTCTCGGCCACGGAGGGGAAACGTTGAAGGTCTGTATGCGGCAGGAAACAGGCGGAGGTGAATCTCTCCATGTAGCTCGGGTCGACGATCAGTTCCTGATAGGTGATTTGGTCGCAGATCTCGCGGACCTGCTCGAACCGGCGGCGGCTGCGCATGACCATCTTGGTGCCGGCTACCGAGGCGTTGCCGATGAACCGAACTCGGTCGGTCGGCACGTCGGGCAACAGGCCCACGGCGATACAACTGGAGATATCGAGCCGGTTGCCGAATCCGCCGGCGATGTAAACTCGCTCGATCTCGTCGAAGGAGATGCCGACCGATTGGACCAGCGAATCGGCGGCCGCGTAGATGGCCCCCTTGGTGCGGATCAGGTTCTCTACGTCGGCCTGGCTGATCATCACGTCGCGATCGCTGCCCGACTCTTTGGCCGAGACCAGCAGAAACTGCGGCCGGCCGTCCTCGCCGTTGGTTCGGAATCGCTCGGGCGCCCGATCGACTTTGAAGCAACCGCTGCGATCGACCACCCCGGCCAGGAACATCTGGGCCAGCGCGTCGATCAATCCGGTTCCGCACATGCCGACCGGCGGGGTGCCGTCGATCGTGGTGGCCGAAACGGTCAACTCATGTCGAAAGATGCGCACCGTGTCGATGGCGCCGCTGGTTGCCCTCATGCCGCATGAGATCGAGCCGCCTTCGAACGCCGGACCGGCCGACGCCGAGCAGGCGATCAGGAACTCCTTGTTCCCCAGCACGACCTCGCCGTTGGTGCCGATATCCAGCAGCAACGAGAGTTTGTCCGAGCGAAAGATCCCCGAGGCGAGGATACCCGCCATGATGTCTCCGCCCACGTAGCTTCCCACCATGGGCAAGGTGTAGAGGAGCCCTCGCGGATGAATCCGCACGCCCAACTCGGCCGCCCTAAACGGCGGCAGCTTCGTAGCGGCAGGCACGAACGGCGAAAGTCGAATCAGGTCGGCCTCCAGGCCCAGCAGGAAGTGCAGCATCGTCGTATTGCCGGCCGCGACCACGCACGAGATATCCCCGCGCCCGACCTTCGCTCGCCGGATTAACTCGTCGATCAGCGTCTCGATGTCTTCGATAATCGATCGGTGCAGTTC
>CAYYOX010000824.1:0-3045 GCA_964473065.1 uncultured Planctomycetaceae bacterium
CCGATGGTTGGTACGATTTCGAGTTGCGCATTGCCAATGGGGTCGGCGGAGCAGGTGCCACCACGTTCCCCGGCTTCGGATACGATCCCACGGGAGCCGCGGTCGATGTGTTCGGAGTCTTCACCGCTCCGCAGAACACCGACGCGCTGACGGACGACGTGTTCCGGACCGCTCAGTATGCCAACCCCACGATGACTTCGCATAGGGTGAAGGTCACGGCGGATTCCACGCTGGAAGTCCAAAGTCCCGGCGCGATCACCGGCTTCTCGACCTTAACACTCGAGAACGGCACTGCCTCCATTGGCGGTGTGAACGGCGGGGTCAGCTTCTCGAACACCGTGATCCCCAATGACTTGACGACCCGCACGGTCGGCCTGGATCTCTATGTACCCACCGACATCGGCCCGATCGATGGCCAGTCCGGCATTGCCACCTTCAGCAAGGGCGGCCCGGAAGATCTCGTGCTCGAAGATGAGCACACCGGGTTGGTCAACGTCACCTTCGAGACTCGCGAGGGCCGGCTGATCGGCCTGCACGGGTCGAATCCCTTCAGTGACAACGCCCATCTCGCCATCAACGGCGGTGAACTCGTGTTGGCCAGCAAGGGTGGCGATGTGACCTACGACAACGCCCTGGAAGTGAAGGCCGACGGTACACTAACCGCCGGCACGGGCGATCAGGCAACCGCCGATGCCGGTCCCTTGACCGTCACGCTCGGCAACCCCGATCCGTCGGCCAGGGGCATTACGCTTAGCGGTGGAACGGCCAACATCCGCGCCACGGGCGACTACTCGTTGCGAGTGGCCGGTCCGGTTAGCGGTTCCGGCAACGCTACGATCACCGAGGGTAACGTCACCTTTGGCGGTAGCGTTCAGACCACGGGTACTCTGGAAGTGACCGGCGGACATCTGGTCACCGAGTTGCCCGGCAGCGTCGATGCACTGGTCATCAACGGCGGCACCATGGACACCGGCGGAAACGAGTTGACCGTCACCAGGAAGCTGCAGCTCGGCGTGCCGACGATCCGCTCGGATGTGCCGATGATCGTCTCCGGCAGCAATCTGCCGGTCGCGGCGGACATCACCATCAACGGCGGTACGGTCGATATGCAGGGCACTATCGTGGCGAACTACGATCTGCCGACGATCGCCTACGAGGGCTTCGAGTATCCGGCCGGCGCTCTGAGTGGGAATAATGGAGGTTCCGGATTTACGACGAGCTGGGCCACCGCCGGCTGGGGCCCGATCGCAGTTGATGACCCGGGCCTCGAATACCAGGACGCCGACGAGAACGTGCTGCAATCGTTCGGCGGCACGTCCCGAACCTTCGGCTGGGACTGGGCCAATCGAACTCTGAATCCGGTCGCCGGCCTGACCGAACCGGACGGCCGCTTCGGCGTCGACGGCACGACCATTTGGATGAGCCTCTTGGTCAACTTCGTGGCCGACGACTACTTTCCACCCGATAATACTGATTCGATGTCCTTCTTCAAGCTGGTCGACCCGAACCCGGCGGCAGGCGATCCCAGCGAACTGCTTTTCGGCCGGTTTTGGACCGGCGACGTCGGTGCCGAACTTGAGTCTGATAGGCGATGGGGTGTTACGAACGACATCTACTGGGACCGGACCAGTGTGCCGCTTACCGAGCAATCCCTTGTCTTGATTAAGCTCGAGTTCCTGCCCGGCATGGAGAACCTCACCATTTGGATGAATCCTCTGCTGGATGCGGAGCCGGACCCCGCCACCGCGGACATCAACAAGGCAACCGAGAATTTCCGCTTCAGCGCCATCTCAATGGACGGCGACTCCCAGGTGCAGTATGACGAGTTTCGTCTGGGCACCTCGTTTGCGGAAGTCACGCCGCAGCCCAATCGCGGGCCGCTGGAACTGGCTTTGACCAACTTCACGGTCACCGAAGATGCCGTCTTCAACCTGCAGACCGACCAAGACGGACTGCTGGGGAACGTGACGCTGGCGGCCGGCAAGACGCTGACCCTCTCGGGCCAGTCCGCCAACATCAACGACCTGAACCTCGGCGACGGTTCGACGTTCGACGGGGGCCTGGTCGTTCGCGGAACGATCGGTAACGACGGCCAAGCCGGCACGAGCACCATCTTTGGCCTGCTCGAGATGGACGAAGAGACGCCGGCCGCCTTGCACGTCGAGATCGCCGGCGACCAACACGATAACGTGCAACTCGACGGGTCGTTCAACGTCCCCAGCGGGGCGTTCATTGCCGGTTCCCTCTCGGCCGCCGGTCTGAGCCCCAGAACCAGCGGCGGAAGCGCCGTTTGGGGTGACGCCGTTTTGACCGTCATGGAAGTGATTGATGCCGAGTCGGAAACCGGCAT
Organism: uncultured Planctomycetaceae bacterium; assembly: GCA_964473065.1. Lineage (GTDB taxonomy): Bacteria > Planctomycetota > Planctomycetia > Pirellulales > Thermoguttaceae > CAYYOX01. The sequence goes on from CAYYOX010000824.1 coordinate 2,351, forward strand.
CCTCGGCGAGTTCGGTGAACTCGAAGGCACGACGATTCCGACCTCCTACGGCGTCGTCGGCACGTTGCCTAACGAAGGCGATTACCTCGGCGCCGGAATGTGGTTCGGTAACGCAACCGATGACCCGCTCGGAGAAAACGGCGTCTACTACACGAACATGACAGTCGGGATCGGCGTTTTCCAGGCCGCCCCGGGTGACACCGACGGCAACCGCAAGGTCGAAGGCCAGGATATTCTCAATATCCTCCAAGCCGGGCTCTTCGGCGACGGCGTTACGCCCGAAGCCAACTGGGGTAACGGCGACTTCAACTCCGATAGCAAGATCTCCGGCGAAGATATCCTCGCCCTGCTAGGCACGGGCCTCTTCGGCGATGGAACCTATCCGGACTCTGCCGCGGGAGCCGCGGGAGCCGACGTCAAACTGGTTGTCACCGGCGACGGGCTGGTAATCGACACGGGCGGCGCCACGGTGACCGGCTTTGTGCTATCGTCCGAGTCGGGCATCCTCACCGGCGACGACGCCGACAACCTCGGCTTGTTCCAAGAGGACACGGACGAGGCCATCAGCGGTACCTTCGCCATGTCGCTCAAGGGCGAGCACGATTTGGGTGACGTACTCGGCGAGACCGATGTGAACCTGGGCGGCGACCTGAGCTTGGCCTACACCATCGCCGGCATCCCGGGCGTGTTCACCG
>CAYYOX010000825.1:0-3039 GCA_964473065.1 uncultured Planctomycetaceae bacterium
ATCTCCACAAAACCTGAACTTCTTGACTTGATGAATCAGGCCGGTTAGGTTGTATGGAAATTCACCGCTATTGGTGTGGATGTCTGAGCTATGTACGCCCGCTGCGGAAACCACGGCCTGTTTCAATCCAACCTTCGAACCTACTCGAACCTTTACAGGTGCGGTGTCATCAGCTTTGAACCAGCAACCGAGTCCCTTGCCTGCGTAGATTGTCTCGCCTGTCACCGGGAAATGTATCACCCCTATCAACGGTTCGTCATCTTCTAATAATGCAATCAGTGTTCCAAAGATAGGTACACCAAGGGTGAACCAGGTCGTTCCATCAAGGGGGTCTATGATCCATCGGTACTGGGTTTCTGACCGATTCGTAGTACCAAACTCTTCACCGAGAATACTGTCATCAGGAAACTGTCTCGAGATCATCTCCCGCACCACCTCTTCAGCACGGAGATCAGCTTCCGTCACTTCTGTGCCATCCGGTTTCGTGTTTACTGAACAGTTACGATAGTGTCGCCTAATCGGCTCTGCCGCTGCTGCGGCAAGCTGCAGTGCGAAACCGAGAAGCTCTTTTCGCTGCTTGATCACTGGTGTTCCACTTTCTGTCGTTGTTCAGAAATAGAATGACCTGTCAAAAACATGCTCACTGAAAAAATCGCGAGCCTTTTCGTTTACATATTCTGGGAACTCCCATACATGTCCCTAGACTTTTCTGTTACCTATGTCCCCGGCCCCCTCAGTCTCAACCATTCGCCAGGTCTTGTCGCGAGTAGAAGTAGCTGAGGGAGAACTTCGCGATCAGAGCAACCCGTAGACCCACTCCGAGGACGAATCCTGAGCCGTCGAGAAGGGAACGATAAAACGCAACCTCCAGAACAATCGAAACAAGAAGCAGCACTGCTGTTATCAGCAACAGCCCCTTTCTCTCAAACGGCCTGAACCAGCCCCAGGCAAGGATGACGGCCCAACCGGCCATGAAGAGTGCTGAAATATACATGGCAAAACGGTACTCTTCGCCCGTGCCCAACAGGCCGCACATCATATTGGAGATCTGGGCACCGGAAGCAATAAGAAACCAGTTCGTGGCCACTGCTGCGTCTGCAACAGCCCCGATCAGGAAGCTCAATTTGAGTAGCTGAAGACCCCTGCCTGCCATCGCCTACCTCCTCAGATTTCCGCACCCTTCGATATGCCTAACGGTTCGAGTTCAGCGGACCACACCCCGCAGGGGTGAGGGTCCGCTGGAACGAGTTGTTAGGCGGGCGATTGAACGTGGCTGCATGCCCAAATATGTTGGAGGCCGGTTGTTCGACCATTTGCGAGAGGCTCCTGTTGGGAGTTCTGGTTGGCCCTTGTATCGGGCTCGAAGCCATTTCACGGCGGCCGGCCCAACGATGAACCACTGAAAGTACCCGGCGATGACGAGAAGCAACCAGAGAATCGCCATGCCCGTTGGGGTTCCAGCGCCGAGAATAGTGCCAACCATCGAGTCTGGGAGCGCGCTCTGAACGACCATAGCCGCGGATCCCCACAGGTAGATGATGCCGAGACCAATCGGAAAAGTCAGGACCATCATGCCGTAGAGGAAAAGTTGAGCAGGGCCTTCGAGCGGCGGTACTTGGTTGAGCAGAACCAGGGAGGCAACCAGGAGCGAGACGGTGGCGAGTAGGTATGTGCCTCGCAGGAACATGGTTGGTCTATTCATAATCGCATACTCCCTCTCCGGCTGGCGCGTTGGATGGAAGCCTAACGGTTCGAGTTCAGCGGACCACACCCCGCAGGGGTGGGGGTCCGCTGTAACGAGGGGTTAGGCCTGACAGTACTCTGAAACAAAAGAAGATACCTCCTGCCACGATCGTTGCGGAGCGACCTGTAACAACAGATGAGGACCTGGGACGCGGACCACCATTGTGCCTGGGCGGGCCGATACGACATGGCGAACACAACCCGAGAGTACCAATCGATCGTGAGTGCCGCGAAGGTACATGACGGGAACGCCGAGGGCAGCCAGTTGAGGCCGCACGTCGACGTTCAACGCGGACCGAAGGCGGTAGGCACGGACACTGGGCAATACGGGCGCGTTGGCGGCGCGAATAGGACCGGCGAACCGTGTAGCTTGCCCAAATCCAGTGAGATGAAGACCAATGCTGAAGCGCGTGAGGGGAAGACGATACAGCCAGGCCCAGGGTAGGTATCTGAACCCCCTCCAGGCCGCCCGAAAAACAAACGTGTTACACAGCACCACGCCTACCAGTGCGGAAGGGCGGGTAGAAGCGACCAACACCGCGACTGGGCCAGAAAAGGACTCGGCGACGATAACGAATGGTTCTTCAGGAATGAAGTTGGCTGTGACGAGCTCGGCGCACTCGGGATAGGACAGCTCGCTATCGACGGGATAGCTCACAACATCCCACGATGAATCCCGAGGTGTGTGAGCTGTAAATGGCTCGAACAGCTCTCCGGTTCCATCGAGGCCTGGAAGGAGGAGGTACTTCACGATTCCCTGAATTGGCCTAACGTTTCGAGTTCAGCGGACCGAGGCCGCGCGAAGCGCGGACTTGGGTCCGCTGGAACGCGGTGTTAGGCGTGACAACCATGTGTTTCTTGAGTCAGTCTTACCCCTGGGCGACGAGCACTGCATGGATCTTGATTTGGCCGGCGGGGCCAACCGCCACGCAAAGCCACACGTCTTCTTGACGGAAGACCCCAGCGATTTGAGAACCATGGGCCGCCTCATCCAGGACAGATTTGCAGTATTCCGGGACTGACGGGACAATCTCGGCTACTGACTTGATGGCCCCACAAACACTGAGCACGCGTTCGTCCGGTTGCGGAAACACGGCGTCGCTGCTGCCATCGTTCCGCGCTGACGGCAAATCGAGGACAGCGGATGCGGCACCCTCGCTTCTTGCAAGAGATACCACCTCTTTGGCCTTCCGGAGAATATCCTCTCGGCTTATGTCCATGTCGTCCTCCTCGCTCCAGTAAGCCTAACGGTTCGAGTTCAGCGGACCGGGACCGCGGCCGCCGCGGGCCCGGGTC
>CAYYOX010000826.1:0-3031 GCA_964473065.1 uncultured Planctomycetaceae bacterium
GCCCAGGACGATTTCGGCCCTCCGCCACAGCAATCCGGCGGTGGCGACGGTGGCGGCGGTGGCGGCGGTGGCGGCGACGACATCCCCTTCTAGCGTCGAAAAAGCAACATACAAGAATCAGATAAGGTCCAAAGTTAGATGCCCAACACAAAAACCCAGAAGAAGCGTAAAGTCCCCCATCGCAACAAGCGGCTCCCCAAGGGACCGAACGGCGGAATCGAGTTGCTGTTGATCCAAGGGGTCGATAACCTCGGCCACCAGGGTGACATTGTTGAGGTGAAGCCCGGCTATGCCAACAACTTCTTGATTCCGCAAGGCTTGGCCACCATCGCCAGCGATCATCACAAGCGGATGGTGGACAAACACCGCGAGAGCCTGGCAGCCATCGAAAAGTCCCGCTTGGCCGGTCTCCAGTCAATCGCCGACAACCTCGGACGCCAGAGCATTACGATCGAAGCCAATGCCAACGACGAGGGCCACCTCTACGGTTCGGTGGGAGCGCCCGAGATAGTTGCCGCACTGAAGCGAAACGAGATCACGATCACGCAGGATCAGGTCCGCCTGGAAGGTCCGCTGAAGGAACTCGGCTTGTACACGATCAAAGTCCACATAGGCCAAGGCATCGAGGCCGATTTGAAGACTTGGGTCGTCCCCTCGGTCAGCGAAGAACCGACCGAAGAAAAAGCCGAAGAAGAGTAGTCGCCTTCGGGAAAATGTGCCACACCTTGGGCATACGTAGGGTGGGTCGAGCAGCGAAGACCCACGTGTGAGTGTTGAAATGTCTCTTCTGGGGACGCGTTCCTAAATATCGAATATCGAACAAGGAATATCGAAGGACGAAAGTAGCACGCAAGGAATAACACTTCAACATTCGTCATTCCTTGTTCGATATTCGATATTCACTAGACGGCAATGATCCGAGGCGTGGGTCTTCGCTGCTAGACCCGCCCTGCGATAATTCTCCGAATCGCGAAATGTCGTTTAATCGGCAAGAATCTCGCCCAACGCAACTATCAGCCGCTCGTACCCGGACCGGTGATTGTAGGCCTGGGCCGAAATTCGTAACAGCTTCTGCGGCGCTGCCGGGAAATACAAGACCGGCACTTCGATGCCGTATTGATCCAGCAACCGCGTCTGAAGCGGATGCGTCGGCGTGATGGCCGTATCGCTATCGAGCGGCTCAAAGGGTTTCTGATCGTCGGGCATCCTGACCGCGGCCAGCGCGCCGATCATCTCCTCGGGGCAGACCGGCTCGAAGCCCAGCGACTCGCACAACATGCGGTGACCTTCCAACACGGTTTGCCGGTTCCGCTGCATCAAGCCTTCAAGCCCGTCGTCGTCGAGCGTTTCGAGAAAACGGATCGCTTCGCCCACGCACAGCCAAGGCGTAGGATCGTCGGTCCCGGTCCAATCGAAGGCGTCCTGAAAGCGGCTGTAGCCCGGCCGCGGCGTGTTGAAGCCGTGACTGATCACGGCCGGTTGCATCTCGGCCTGCCGATCCTCGCGCACATGAAGGAACCCGGCTCCCTTCGGCGCGCACAGCCACTTGTGGCAGTTGCCCGCGTAGTAGGCCGCCTTAATCCGCGCAAGGTCCGCCGACACCATGCCCGGGGCGTGTGCCCCGTCGATCAGCGTATCGACGCCACGCTCCTCGAGTCGGGCGACTAGCTCCTCGATCGGAAAGACCACGCCCGTGGGACTGGCGATGTGATCGAGCACGGCCAGCCGCGTCCGGTCGGTCACGCTTTGCAGCACAGCGTCGACAACCTGCTCGGGCGACTCGACCGGCAGTCGAATCGACGCCACAACCACCTTGGCGCCGGCACGCCCGGCAACGAACTGAACCGCATTGCGGCACGCATTGTAGCCGTGGTCGGTCACAAGTATTCCATACGTACGTTCGAACCGCAAGCTTCGCAACTCGCTGTTACTGGCCGGGGTGACATTCCGCACGAACACGAGGTCACGCGGCCTGGCGCCCAGCAGTTCGGCCAACTCGTGACGCGACTTGTCCAGCAGCGGTAGCATCGACCGCATGAAGAAGCGGACCGGCTCGGCCTCCATTTGGCCCCGCAGTTGCTGCTGCCGCTGCAATACGGCCCGGGGACAGGCCCCGAACGACCCATGGTTGAGCATAACGATTGCCGGGTCGAGGTCCCAATGTTCGGCAAGCGGGGCCATTTCGGATGGAATTCTCGGGAGATCGGTCATGGCACTATTCTTACCGCCAACCCCACTCGGCTCAACCCGTGCCGTATCCCCTCGCCGCTGCAAGGCCAACCCCGTGATGTAGGGTGGGTCAAGGAACGAAGACCCACGCTGAGGATAATGACGAAGCACGAATGACGAACGACGAAAAAGGCGCCACGTGGGTCTTCGTTCCTTGACCCACCCTACAAGATTCCCCAAATTCCCGCAGTCAAACGGCTGCCTTGCCAATCAGGCGTCTCCTGGTATGATGACGGTTATATTGTCGCCACACAGGAGCATGGATCGCCATGGCCACTGCCGAACAACCTCGCGCCGGAAAAGCACCGGTTCGCGTCAGTTCTGAAATCCTCGATCGCCTGCCGCCGCAGAACCTCGACGCCGAAAAGGGCGTGCTGGGGAGCCTGCTGTTGGTTCCCGAGATGTGCGATGAGGTGGCCCTGATCATCCGCGCCGAGGACTTTTACGCGGATGCCAACATCAAACTGTTCGGCCATATAATGGCCCTGTACGAAGAGGGGAAGCGGATCGACACGACGCTTCTGGTCGAGCGGCTTAAGCAGGAGGCCGACTTCGAGGCCGTCGGCGGAGCGGCCTATCTGGCCGAGGTGGCCCAATCGGTCCCTTATGCGGCCAACGCCGTTTACTATGCCCGAATCGTGCGCGACAAGGCCACCTTGCGATCTCTGATTTTCGCTGGCACTGAGATCCTTCGCGACGCCTACGACGAGACGGTCGAACCGACCGAGTTGGTTTCCCGATCCGAGCAGAAGATCTTCAGCGTGCACGACGCGCGGAGCAACGACCAGATCACCAACATGCA
>CAYYOX010000827.1:0-3029 GCA_964473065.1 uncultured Planctomycetaceae bacterium
CCAGTATATCGACAAGTACGCTCCGCTTCCGCTTCCAGACATCAACGCAGGAGTATTCTCTTTTCAGCGAGGATGCGAGCAACTGGATGAGGTACAACGATTGCTGGCAAGGGTTATTGCCGCCGGCAGGAAAGCACCCGAGTCGCGGTACGTGTCCGGGGTTAGCCTGAAGTACGGCCTTCTCCCTTCCCCAACAGACTTCGCGTTCAGCATGGCGTCGGCGTACTTAGAAAACACGCTATTCTCTGACCAGTACAACTGCTGCTCGCGCCACGGCTTGCGGTGGGATGATGCCGTTGTCCGGCACTACGTCGGGAGAAGCCACGGCAGAAGTGGTCCAGAGTTCAGAAACGCCGTACAGCACCTCCGCGACAACAACATCGCAGAGTTCGCCGAGCACGACGGGCGGCACGATATTGAGACCCGAAACCTACTGACCAGAATGGAAAGGGGAGATTATGACGCCTGCGGAGATGCGTGAGATTATGCGGAGGCACGGCACCGACAAGGCCACATCGCACGCCTTCCATATCCCGTACGCACGCCTATTGGAGCCGTACAGGCAATTGAACCCATGCCGCCTGATGGAAATCGGGATCAAGCGTGGTAGCTCGCTTCGGACGTGGGTTGAAGTGTTCCCTAATCTGGAACTGTCCGCCATGGATATTGATCCAAAGACGGAACCCAACGTGCCGGACGGAGGTACTGCGTACATCGGCGACCAGGGCGACGATGTGTTCCTGAGTAGGGTTGTGGAATCGGAGAAACCATGGGACGTCGTGATCGACGACGGCAGCCATCGGATCGACCACCAGAAAGACACGTTCACGAAGCTGTGGCCGCATGTTCGACCCGGTGGCCTGTACGTCATTGAGGACATCCAGTTATCGCGTTCCGAGTTGTACTCCACTAGGGACATTCGACGGAACAATCCACGAGACGAACAATCGACGCTGGATTGGTTGTTCGATATGGCGAGGCACGGCATGGGGCGACGGAGGCACCGACGCACCCTGAATACGATGACGATCGCTTTCTTCACGGAGGCGTGTTTCATCACGAAGAACCCATGAAACAGCCAACAGCACAGCGTATCAATTCGCGGCTGACGTTCGACCACCACGTCCTGCCTCACTTCAAGGATGGCATGAACGTGCTGGAAATCGGGCCGGAGAAGAAGGGGTCCACATATCGAACGCGGATAGATGAGGAGGTCAACTACTTCACTGCGGACATTAGAGTTCCTATGGGAATTCATTCAGGGGCCATAGCGTGCAGCGAAACACAAATCGACGCCGTGGATTGCAGTTTCGATGTTGTCTTCGCGTGCAACGTGCTGGAACACGTCCGGCGCCCGTGGCTGTGGGTGCCCGAGTTAGCTCGTATTACGCGGCCTGGTGGCATGGTGGCCCTTGTTGCTCCAGTTACCTTCGGCAAGCATCGTTGCCCTTATGACTGCTGGAGAGTGCTCCCAGACGGAGCTAGGGTTTTGCTGGAAGATGCCGGATTGGTAGCGATCTTCGCACGGCTCTGCAACATTCACGAGGACTGCCAGGATCTTGTAGCAATAGGGAGGGTGCCAGAATGACCACAGCGATTGATTGCACGCACCTTCGAGCCAACGTCGGCACCCAGGTAAGCAAGTTTGGCGAGCTTCACGTTTACGGCTGCGGAATCCGCAAAGTCAAACAAACGACCCTTGGCCAGTGCCTAACGTGCGAGCACTACCTCGTAAAGACGCCCGACGCACGCCGGCCGCAGAGGGGGCGTTGCAGGCACCCCGAGGGCGTTGTACTAGACCGATACCAGAACATCGCCGCGGTAGCTGATCTCTACAAGGGCGCGTCGTGCTTCCTCGTGCTGGGTGGGCCGTCGATAAAGACAATGAACCTTGAGCTGCTGCGGAAGCGTGGCATTCTCATCATGTCGGTCAACAACTGCCCGGCCGGCCTTCCCGAGGGCCTACGGCCGCACCTATGGCTGCACACGGACCCGTCTGGCAAGTTCCATGATTCGATCTGGCGCGATCCTTCCATCCTGAAGTTCTCGCCCGTCAATTGTTGGCAGACACGGTACAAGGAGGGGGCGCTGGACAAGTCGGGCAAGCAGAAGAAAGACGGGGTACGTCGACGCAAGGACGACGGGACCGGCTTCGAGGCACTGGAGGATGGAATCCGTGCAATCGACATGCCGGGTGTTCTGGGCTACGAGCGCAATACGGCCTTTGACCTCCAGAACTGGCTATTCGAGCCATCGGTCAACCGCGGCAACGACGATCAGCATTCACTCGGGCAAAAGGGACACAAGCCCAACGGGTGGCCAAAAGTCATCAACACGATGTTTGCCGCGACACGACTAGCGTTCTACTTGGGGATTGCCAAGCTCTATCTCGTGGGTGCCGATTTCTCGATGGACTACGGCGAACCCTACGCGTTTGGACAAGGCAAGAGCCAAGGCGGCTGCAACGGCTGCAATCACGCTTATGGCAAGATGGCTACGATGTTCACCGCCTTACGTCCTCAGTTCGACGAGGCTGGCTTCGAGGTTATCAACTGCACGCCCGACAGTGGACTTTGGGCATTCGATTACGTACCGCTAGAGGAGGCCGTGGAAACGGCAACCAGCGGATTTAAGGAGGTGCTAGATGGCGAAGGATGGTACGACTGACGGACCGCGTGTCACGAAGTCTGGAGACGTGTTCCCGTTGACCCCGAAGAGAAGCAGAAAGATCCCAATTCCGTCTCCCGTCGTGCTGCTGAAAGCATTTCAAGAGGCGTTGTCGGGAATGACCGACACAGACCGCTCGGTGGTCACGTCGCTGCTGGAGGTCATCAAAAACGGGCGTTACATAACGATGCTCTGGGAATCGCAGGGATCGCAAGTCACGACCCACAGGGCATCGCAGGATATGCCGACCGTACACTTCCCGGTGATCCACAAGCAGTGCGGCGAAGTGCTGAACGAACTACGGACCGGAGCGGATCAGGCCGAATTGGCCGAGAAAACGAAAGGGAGAGGTAATGGACAGC
>CAYYOX010000828.1:0-3024 GCA_964473065.1 uncultured Planctomycetaceae bacterium
CAACGTGAATCATCCCAAGGGCAACCCCACCGGGCCGCGCGACTACCAGGATCGAATCGGAGTGATCCGAAACGTGGCGATCCGATCGGATGACGGCCTGTTCGCAGACTTTCATTTCAATCCCAAGCACGCCCTGGCGGAGCAGCTTATCTGGGACGCCGAACACGCACCGGAGAACGTGGGCTTTTCCCACAATGTCCAGGCGCGAACCGCCCGACGCGGCGACCATCTGGTCGTCGAAGCGATCACGCGAGTGCAAAGCGTAGATCTGGTCGCCGATCCGGCCACCACGGCCGGGTTGTTCGAATCGCACGGCGACGACACGCCGTCGAGCAAACTTTCCGTCGACGATTTGCGCCGCGACCATCCCGAGTTGGTCGAACAAATCTGTCTCGAACAGAGCGAGGAGTTGCAACGCTTGCGGGCGGCCGAAGCGTCGCGGCAAAAACGCGAGCTGATCACTCGACTGCTCGAAGAGCATCAATTGCCTGGGGCCGACTCGACCGATCTTCGTTCCCGATCGATCGTCAGCGAGCAGTTCATAGCCACCCTGCTGGCGGCCAAGGACGAGTCGGCCATTCGCACGTTGATCGAAGAGCGGTCCGAATTGGTCCGCACCTTGGCTCGCGAGGAACCACACTCCGACCCGCAAGTCCATCGACCCATCTCGCGCGATCAACAACTGGCCGGGCTCTTCGACCCCATCGACACCCCGGGCTTCCTCGAAGCCATTACGTGAGAAGCAAAACGAGAGGGTTCGGGGTTCAAAGTTCAGAACCTCGTGACAAACTTGCAGTCCAAGTGCTGAACCCTGAACCCTGAACCCCACAAACATGTGCGCACCGTGCGCAGAACTTGCGACCAAAGACCCCTTAACCCCCTACTTTTTCCGGGAGAAAAACACATGAGCGACAAGATGCGTTGGAGATACGGTGACACGAACCCCGTGGTGGCAGCCATTGATTCGTCGACGGTCATCGAGATCGGCGACCTGGTCTGGCAGGCCACTGACGACGTTCGGCCGGCATCCGACTTGACGGACTACGGTTCGGAATGGGCGAATCAGGCCCAGTTCGCCGCCATGTTCTTGGGCGTGGCCATGCAGCGAAGCCGCGACGGCGACACCACGCCCATTCGTGTGGCCACAACCGGCGTGTTCGAGTTCGATTGTCCCAGTGGTGCGTTCGAGTTGGGTAATCTGATCGGCGGTGATGAAAACGGGACCGGCGACGGGCTGCTCGATCAGCAAGTTTCGCTCGTCACCGACAGCCAATTCGCCATCGGCCGAATCGCCCGGCGAGAACCCAACGCCGTAACCAGCGCGTTGGTCGACATCCGCTCGACCATCATGACCGGCGGCGTCGAAGGCAGCAGCCCCAGCAGCGTGTAAGTGACGCCGATCAGGCGCGTCACCTAGCGCGACATAGCCGTAATCAAAGCGGGAGGGTTCAGGGTTCGGGGTTCAGGGTTCAGCACTTGAATTCAACCTTTGTCCTGAGATTCTGAACCCTGAACCCCGAACCCTGAACCCCCCGGCATGTGCACGCCGTGCACACAACTTGCGACGAAAGACTTTAACCAAGAGGGAGACCCCTATCGTGAGAGCGATCAAATATCGCGAACTGAAACGCATGTACGACCTCAGCGGTCCGGAAAAGACCGTCAAACATCTCAGCGAAGCGCTGAGCGAAGGACACCTCAAGCCCGAGGACTTTAGCATCCGCGAGCTGGCCGAGGCCACCTTGGGTGACTCTCGGGTTCGGCAAATGGATCCCCGCGGCGGAAACGTCGCTCTGATGGAAGCCGGCGAAGGAGTCGACGTGACGGCCTTCTCGAACATCACGGGCCAGATCGTACAGTCAAAGATCCTCGGCGCCTATCGGCAGGAGGCGTTCGTCGTCTCGAAACTGGTCGACACGGTCCCCACCCGACTTGACGGCGAGAAGATCCCCGGCGTGGGACGCGTCAGCGACGACGTGGCCGAGGTGCATCCCGGCATGCCCTACCCCAACCTGGGTTTCGCCGAGGACTACATCGAAACGCCGCAAACCACCAAGCGCGGGTTCATCGTGCCGGTTACGCGCGAAGCCATCTTCTTCGATCGTACGCATCTTGTTCTGCAACGGGCGGCCGAGGTCGGCGAGATCCTGGGCCTGAACAAGGAGAAGCGGTTGATCGATCTGGTGATCGGCGCCACAAATAACTACAAGTCGACCGGCACGGAGTACAACACGTACTACGCCGCCGGCGCCCATCCGCTGGGTACGGCCACCGGTAGTTGGGCCAACCAGATCACCGACGAACTGGACGATTGGACCGACGTCGACGCGGCCGAGCAGATGTTCGCCGACATCCTCGACCCCAACACGGGCGAGCCGGTGTTGATCCAGGCGACCATCGTGTTGGTGATGCCGGCCTATCGCCACGCCGCGCACCGCGTCTTCAACACGGCCGAGATCACTTACTCCACCGGCAGCGGAGCGACGACCACCACGGTCGCCAACCCGCTGGGCAACTACACGGTGACCGAAAGCCGGCTGGCCTACCGCCGGATGCTGGCCGCCGGTTACGCCGCCGCCGACGCCAAGAAGTATTGGTTCATCGGCGACTTCCGCAAGGCCTTTGCCTACATGGAGAACTGGCCGATCACGGTCGCCCAGTCTCCGCCCAACAGCGAGGCCGAGTTCAACCAGGACATCGTGCTGCGCTTCAAGGCCAGCGAGCGCGGCGCCGCAGCGGTCATCAATCCGCGCTACGTCGTCAAAAGCACCGGCGCTGGAAGCTGATCGCAAGTTGGGGAAGGGGCGGACCGTCCGCCCCTCACCCTTTGCTCCTTCATCCCCGTTCGGTTGAAAGAACTGGTGTAGATAATGCCTCTCCTGGCCCACTACAAGTTGAACGGCGACGCGAACGACGTAAGCGGCAACGGCCACCACGGCACGCCGACCAACATGTCGTATGTCGCGGGCAAAATCCGCCAGGCGGGAAGTTTTGACGGGACAACCAGTTTGATAAACATAGGGG
>CAYYOX010000829.1:0-3023 GCA_964473065.1 uncultured Planctomycetaceae bacterium
TCAACTATATGAGAGCAGCCGTCAGTGATCCGTTTCAGGTGTTGGTTGTACTGTTCGGAATTGTGTTCTTGTCCACTTGGCTCGACAAGAAGTACAAGTGGGCGCGAACTCTATCGCCAGTGATACTCATATTGACGATCGGCGCGATTGCGTCAAACCTGGGATTCATTCCGGCCGAGATCTCCGACGACTTTTCCCTCTACAGGGACATCATGGGGTTTACCATCCCGTTTGCCGTGTGCCTGGTGCTTTTTCAGGTGCAGTTGGCTGACCTAAGGAAAGCCGGTCTGCAGATGCTCTGCGCTTTTGCAATCGCGTGTACCGGCGTGTTTATAGGTGCCGTGGTCGGCGCCGTGATGTTGTCGGAACAATTGGGGCCGGATTCCTGGAAGTTGGCGGCGCCTTACACGGGAACGTATACCGGCGGGAGTCTCAACTTCAATGCCCTTTGGCATGAGTTCCAGGTGGGTGACGGGGCGTTGTTTGGCGCGGCCAATGCCGTGGACAATCTGACCCTCCTTCCCATCTTCTTCTTTCTGCTGATTGTCCCAGAACGATTGCTACGGTTCTTCCCGATTGCAAAACGGTGGAATAAGTCTTCAGGCGACATACACGACGTACATCAAAAACACACGGATCCGCCACTCAACGTTTATAATCTGGCGGCCTTGACGTTCTGTGCTTTGGCCGTGATGCTCTTGAGTGACCTGACTTCATTGGGGCTGGAGAATCTGGCAACCAAGTTCGCTGAAGAGTCCTTCTTACGAAGCCTTTTGTCGAATATCCCAGGCATTCTTATTCTCACAACCTACGCCCTGGTCCTTGCGCAGTTTCCAAAAATTGCCGCAATGGATGGGCCTCATGAGATCGGCAATTATGCCTTCTACTTGTTCTTTGCGGCCATTGGGGCTACATGCAATATCGGGAGCGCCATAGCATTGGGCCCTGTGCTTTTTCTTTATGTGTCGATCATTATTGTCTTTGGCATGACATTCCTGTTCGGCATTGGAAGATTATGCAAAATGGATCCGAGGGTCTTGGCCTGTGCCGCGATGGCCGCTAAAGCTGGGCCGCCTACTGTGCTTGCGTTAGTAGAGGTTAAGGGATGGAAAGAGTTGGCGCTGCCCGGCGTCGCCGTAGGGTTGCTGGGCTACGCTCTAGGAAATTATCTGGGCACTTTGGCGGCCTATCTGGTGAAGTTTATTGAAGGCGCGTAGGGCGGGTAATCTGCGTTGAATTGGATTTAGCGGAGATTATTGTTGCATCGAATGCTTGTGCCAGGGGACTTGCTCCTGCAACTGCCATGGCGGCAGGAAACTCGATCGAAGGAGGCAAATGCTATGCGGAACGAATTAGAAATAACCAGCATCGATATTTACAAATCTGATATCGAACTGAAAGAGCCCTTCAGGATTTCCATTATGGAAATCACTGCCGCTCACAACCTATTCGTAAAGATCAATACAAACGAAGGCATTTATGGGATTGGCGAGACCAGTCCCATATGCGGGATTTCTGGCGATACACAATCAATCAGTTTGGCCGGAGCACCAGACCTTGCCCGGCTATTGCTCCATAAAAACCCGCTCAATATCGAAGAGCGGATGGGAGAAATCAATAGATTCCTGGCTCACAACAGTTCGCTGAAGAGTGCATTTGACATGGCTCTGTATGATCTTTTGGGAAAGGCTGCCGGGCTCCCGTTGTATGCTGTCCTTGGTGGAGGAAGACGCTTTTTCTGGACAGATAATACCGTCGGACTCGGTGATCCTGATTACATGGCCCAGAAGGCCGTCGAGATAAAGGAACAGGGCTTTAGAGCCATTAAGATCAAACTGGGAGAAACCTTCAGTAAGGACGTCGAGAGAGTTACGAAGATCAGAAAAGCCATTGGAGATGATCTGCCTATGCGGCTTGACGCAAATCAGGGCTGGGATTACAGGACCGCAGTGCGTATTCTCCAAACACTTGAGCCAATGGGAATTGAATACTGTGAACAGCCCGTGGCTTATTGGGATTATGAGAATATGCGCCGTATTCGGCAGAATACTACGATCGGGATTACGGCCGATGAATCTTTGTTTGACCACCACGACGCGTTCAAGCTTGCATCCATGGGATGCTGTGATAAGTTCAACATCAAACTATCGAAATCGGGAGGTATTCACGCGGCGATAAAGATCAACGGGATCGCCGAAGGCGCAGGGATTCCCTGCATGATAGGTTCTATGATGGAGACACGAGTGGGCTTATCAGCAGCGGCTCATCTTGCTTACGCCAAGCCAAATATTCGCGATGCAAACCTCGATAGTTGTTTTTCGTTGAAAGAAGATCCGGTTATTGGCGGAGTACAGTATAAGGTTGGAGATATGATTCTGCCAGATACTCCAGGTCACGGTGCGGATATAGATCCTGTCTTCCTGACAAAGTGTGAATGCACGACAGTTGAATAATGCGAAAGACGGAAACTGACCGGCAAGTGACACTCATATGTAAGCGCCCATCAGAGCCATGGTTGACGGGTGTGGTAGGCTGGGGAGTGTGCTCTCTTGGTTCCTACTCCGGAGGCTATTCATGGCTCGATCTCTTGATTCAGGTAAGGCCGTCACGTGGCGGCGGCGGGTTGGGCGGTTTGGACGCTCGGGACTTACGGTGGTACGGTTCTGCAAGGAAGAAGGCGTCTCGACCGCATCCTTCTATCGCTGGCGGAATAAACTGGCCGACCAGACGCCAGCCATGCGACACGCCGACCGGACGCCCGCTTTCCAGGCGGTGCGGGTGACGTCGGTCCACGCGCCGATCACCATTCACTTGCCCGGTGACGTGCGGATGGAAGTGCCGACGGCACCGAAGGCTGGGTCACCCAGTCCGCAGCAAGGCTTCAATTGGCACACACGCTACGATCACGCGGCAGGCCGCGAAAGAACTAGACTGAAGACAGCTAGAAAAGCAGAAAAAGAGCTGCGTCCCAATACTGTTCGGCACTCAATTTGCGGTGCCGCTACGAGCTACTCCTTGGGTTT
>CAYYOX010000830.1:0-3021 GCA_964473065.1 uncultured Planctomycetaceae bacterium
GAACTACGAACCGAGCAAGGCGGCAAGCAAGGCGGTGGACAACCCGGACAGTCCGACTGGCCGGTTGCTGGTTATCGTCCATAGCGATTTCGCCAACGACCTGGACGCGTATGTCGACCACAAGCGGAGGCTGGGCTGGGACGTCACGGTTCGATCAACCTTGACGGCCGGCAGCACGGCGGAGTCCATCCGGACCTACATCCGGTCGTATTACCTCAACCCGGCCCTTCGGCCCGACGCCGTGTTGTTGGTCGGTGACACGGACCGGATTCCAGCGTTCCTTGGCTCGGGAACCGGCGAGCCGTTCACGGATCTCTATTACGGTTGCATGGACTCGGGCGACGACTGGTATCCGGAATTTCCCGTGGGCCGGTTCAGCGTGGCCAATGCGGGGCAGTTGGCCGCCGTGGTGGCGAAGACGATCGACTACGAGTCGTCCTCGATCGGGAGTTGGACCAAGAAGGCCGCCTTCATAGCCGGCAACGACAACTACAGCATTACCGAAAGCACGCACAACTGGGTCGTCAGCAACCACCTCGCCGGTCAGGGGTTCACGAGCGACAAGCTGTACAGGGAGACCAACGGCGCGACGACCGAGGATGTTCGCGATTCGCTCAATGCCGGGCGGGCCTTTGCGATCTACTCGGGCCATGGCGGGTCGACCGGTTGGGGCGACGGCCCACCGTTCGGGCAAGGTGACGTCCAAGGCCTGACGAACGACGGGATGTTTCCCTTCGTTGCGAGCTTCGCTTGCCTTACGGGCAATTACAGCAACATTGGCGAGAGCTTCATGGAAACCTGGCTCCGCACGCCGGACGCCGGCGCGGTCGTGGCCGTCGGTTCGAGTGTGAACAGTTGGTGGACCGAGGACGACATCCTCGAGAAGCGGCTCTTCGACGCCATCTATAACGACGGCTACGCCGACTACGCCGGGGCATGGATGCGGGCCAAGGAACTCTATCTGGCCCATTTCGGCGTCTCGGCCAACACGCGACGCTACTTCGAAATGTATAACGTCTTCGGCGATCCGACCGTCGAATTGGTCGGAATGCGCGAAGACGCTTACGAGCAGAACGACTCTCGCAACGCGGCCTGGCACCCGGGCGTCAATTGGGAAAACACCTGGCTGAGCAGCTTCAGCGGCGTGGGCGTTCTGGAAGATGCCGATTGGTATCGGATCGATGTGTCGTCGGGCTATGAGCGGGTGACGGCGAAACTCGACTTCGAGCACAACGGCGGCGATATCGACCTGCAACTTGTCGACAGCTCGGGTACTGTGCTGGTCGTGGCCGAATCCGTCACCGACGACGAACTGATCGACACGGTTGTGCCCTCGGGCGGGACGTATTACTTGCGCGTCTATTACAGCGACGTGGGAAACACCTACGACCTCTGGTGGGATGATTCCCAAGACGACCTGTACGAACAGAACGACACCTTGGCCACGGCCTACGACTTCAGCGGTTCGGAGGCGGTCTGGCTCAGTTCGATCGAGTCGATCGGCGTCCAGTCGGACGACGATTGGTATCAGATCGAGATAGACCCCGGCTACGAACGGCTCGTGGTCGATCTGACTTTCACGCACGCCGACGGCGACATCGATCTGGCCGTATACAATGCGGACGGCCAACTCTGGAAGACCGCCCGATCGACCACCAATAACGAACAGCTCGATACGGTGTTGCCCGAGTCGGGAACTTGGTACTTGAAGGTGTTTTGGGACGACGAGGGGAACGCCTACGATTTGAAGTGGGACGACCTGCGGCCTCGGATCGACCTTTTCGGTTCGTTTCTGGATGTCGTGCAGGAACCGCTGGGCGCCGGCGATACGTTCGATCTGAATTTCGCGGTAGCCAACGACGAAGCGGACGCGGTTCCGCCGTTCGAGGTGCAATTCTATCTCAGCACCAACGAGGCCATCAGCACCAACGATCTGTTTCTTGGAAGTCGCACGGTGATCGGCCTTGGGGGCAACACCAACACGGGCACACTGAGCAAGAGCCTGACACTGCCGCCGCTGGGAGATTCGGTGTGGTCGGCAGCAGAGGATGCTTACTACGTAGGGATGTTCATCGATGTTGCCGATGAGATCAGTGAGGTCGACGAAAGCAACAACCGCAATATGGGCGAATTCCAGGACTTCGACGCGGTCGACATTGATGCGGACGATCCGTACGAGCCAAATCGCTCGTTGGCGACGGCCTACAACATAAGCAGTCAAGAACAGATTCGGCTCAGCGCGATCGATGGGCTCGCCACTCAGTGGAACGAGGACTGGTACCAGATCGACATCACGCCCGGATACGAACGGCTGACCGTCGACTTGACGTTCACCGACTCTCAGGGCGATATCAATCTGCAGGTGGTCGACACCTCGGGCAATGTTTGGGCGACGGCCGCCTCGACCACCAACAACGAAACCCTCGACACGGTTCTGCCCGCGGCGGGAACCTGGTACCTGAGGGTCTATCACGGCAACCAGGGCAATACATACGATCTGCTGTGGGATGATACGGCGCCCCGGATCGACCTGCGAGGGTCGGCCATCGACATCGCGGGCGATACCCTGCACGCGGGCAGCACGGTTTCGGTCGACTTTACGGTCATCAATGAGAAGCAAGACGCGGTTCCCGAGTTCGACGTCGCTTTCTACCTTAGCCCCGACAGCACGATTACCACGGGCGATTACTACTTGGGCAGCCATGCAGTGTCCGGGATGGGTGGCTATTCGCTAGGCGGGACGCTGACGACCACTCTGACCTTGCCGGGCGCCAACGAGTCGATCTACTCCGGCTCGGGGACCTACTACATCGGCATGCGAGTCGACGATCCCGACGTGATTACCGAGACCAACGAAGTCAACAATAGCAACCTGGGGCTGGCGATCGATGTCGACTCGCTGACGATCGATTTGGACGACGCTTACGAGCCGAACGACTCGCTGGGGGCCGCTTACGACTTCGCGAGCGGCGAGCAGACGTGGTTGAGCAGCGTCGCGGGAGCCGGCATCCAGCTGGGTGA
>CAYYOX010000831.1:0-3019 GCA_964473065.1 uncultured Planctomycetaceae bacterium
CGGGCGTCAGGCCGGGGATGCCAAAGGCGAAACCATGGGCCGCGTGGATGCTGGTCAGCTTCAGCAGCAAACGATTCTCACCCGCCCGCAACTTCAAAGGCACGCACAAGGCCGACGGAAAGCGGCTCGGCTGGCTATGAGCCCGATGCGACTCGCCCAACTTCTCGTCGCCCAGCCAACCGCCGATCGAATCCTCGGCATAGAGGTTCATCTCAACGGTCATCGGCTCTTGGGTCGTGATGGTGCGATACAGGTAGACCGTCTCGTTGCGCGACGGGGCCGGACCGCGCGGCAATTGGTGTCGGTAGCCGTCGACCCATTCGGGATGTTTGATCCACCGCCGCTGCGTATTCTTCATGCCGGGAAACTTCTTGGCCCGGTAGACTTTCTTCAGATCCACCGGTCCGTCACCGGCAGCCAGCACGTCCTGCTCGGGCGCGAACGGGTGGTTGAAACTCTCCAGCACGTTGCCGAACGGCAGGTCCTTGAACGGCCCGACGCAGTGCCATGGCCCAAGTTGGACCTTCTCGGCCTCGATCTCCCGCCGCTCGAACGCGGCATCCTCGCGCCGCATGATCTCGGTAAGCTGCATGAGTTGCTGCCAAAGGTCGCCGTTAAGTTCCGCCAGATTCAGTCCCTCGGGCAAGGCGTCGAACTGGGCCGGCCCGCGTCGCATCACATTGCGGAGTTGGTAGGGCGACAGGGCCTCGTTGAAGATGGCCAGGTCGTCGATATGGCCGTTGAACTCGGAGACATCGCCCCAGTCGGTTGCCCCGATGCGGACCGTCTCGCCAAGATCGGGGCCGGCCACCCAAGCGGTTTCGGTCGTCACATCCCGTCCGTCGACAAAGACGGCTTTCGTGCCGTGCTGGGCGTCGTAGGTTACTGCCACGTGACGCCAACGGCCGTCGTTGACCTTCACCGACCGCGAGGCGAGCCAGTTCTGGCCATTGGCCACGAACCCGATCGGCCGCCCGCTGAAACCTTCGTCGATGAAGAAGATCTTCTCATGACCTTCGAACCGGCCGTTGGCATTGCCCTTGCCAAACAGGGCCATGCTCTTCGCGTCAGTCTTGACCCAGGCAGCGATCGTAAAGCTATTGCCTTGGCCGAAGGTCATGATCGGGTGGTCGATCTGCATCCAATCGCCCGTGCCATCCAGCGAAAGCACGGAGCCACGGCTGATGGTTCCGTCACTTACGTCGGATTGCAACCGAGCATCGCCGACCAGTTTGCCGTTCAACTCGGCCCCAGCGGTCCCCAAGTTGGGCGCCGTTCCATTTTCAACCGCATCAAAGGCCCAATGCCCAATCAGCTCGGCCCGGGCTTGAGAAGCAAGACAAACAACGGCAAAGAACGCAACGACAATACGCGTCATCTGGTCATTCCTTTTCAAATCGGCTTTCGCGTGGGTCTTCGTTCCTCGACCCACCCTACATTAGGGTTCCGAGGAGTTCTTTCCAGCCTCTAGCATATCCACTCTCGGGTTGGCCGTCAATGTTTCCTGGCCGTGACGCAGGGCTCGGAGCATGGCCTGGTAGTCGGGATCTTCGCGACCGGCGAACGGGCGGGGTAGGCCTTCTTTCGGTTGGCAGAGCCCGAGCCCGCCGGCCGACTTGGGCAACGGGGCGGTGAGCATCTGGCTCCACTCGGGATGCGTGAGGTTGATGCGATGGGCCGGACCGATTTGGGCAAGGTAGTTCGGCCGGCCGTAGCCGAACTGGAACTGGTTCAGCGCCGAATCGGGCCACGTGCTGCTGGTTACCATCACCGCGCCGCCCGGGTTGAAGTTGTAGATGTGAATGTCTTCGACCGGTCGCTCGTGACACTTCTGACAACGCCGATAGAAGACGGGCAAGAATTCCTTCTGGAACCATTTGTCCTTGTCGTGCACATACCATCGATCGCGGGCGCCCATCACGTGTCCGTCGGTGTATTGGTAGGTGCCATAGTACGGAATGTTCGCGTCGATCCAGGTGTAGATCGTCCGCCGTTGCTGGTCGGTGAGCTTGACGTCATAGTGGTCCGATTCAAGGTAGCGGCAGATCCGACTGATCGGCGAGCCCAGCGCCCGGGTTGACGTTTCGCCGTGCCCCACGGCCGCCGGACTGAGGTATTGCACCCAGTCGCCGTCGACCAAACGGTTGTAGGCCATGTTGAAATAGGCCGTCTTGTCGCCCGAAAGATCGAATAAGCCGTCGGGTTCCGGCCCGCCGTGGCACTCGATGCAATGCTCATCGAAGATCGGTTGCACGACCTTCACAAAATCGATGATCCCGTTGGTCCCCCAGTCGGGTCGCTGGGGCATGGACGGTCCGCGCCGCAAGGCCAGCGGCCGCGTCATGGGGACCGGCGGCGAACTTTCGCGATGCTCGTGGCAGCCGACGCAGCCGTGGATCTCGCCCGGCATGACCTGCGTGGTCGAGCCCATGCGTTTGAGCGTCTTGCCGTCGGCGTCCAGGGCGTTGAACGAGATGTCGCGGTAAGCGGGCGTAACGAAATAGGCCGACCCGTCCTCTTCGACCGGCACGGTGCCGATCAACCGTCGCACGAACATCGTGCCGCGGCTGGCCGTGGTCTGGTAACCCCAGACCGACAACTCCCCGGCGCTGGTGCTCGACTTGGGCACCTGTTCGAGAATCTGGATGGCCTTGATTTCACCCCGCTTGATAACCGCCGACAACCCTTGGTAGACGTCCTGCATCACGTAGGTGCCCAGATCGCGGTCCGGGTTGCGGTTGGCTTCGACCGGGTCGCGGTAGACGAACTCCTTTGGTTCGCCCGGCGTGGAAAGCACGGGCGGACGGGTCCTCGGCCGGATCAAACGCGGGTTCCAGCAGCCCAGCGCGGCGTCTTCGATCAGGCATTTCTTGTTCCCCCGATCGTCGACCAGGTAGATGCGGTTCTTCTGCTCGCCGTCGCCGCCGTAGGAGACCAAGAACAGCCGTTCGTTGATCGGCATCGGGTCATGATAGCAGCCGGCAAACGGCACGTCGCCGCTCACGGGGACTGTCTGCGT
>CAYYOX010000832.1:0-3013 GCA_964473065.1 uncultured Planctomycetaceae bacterium
TGGCAGCCTGGCGTGGGTGCTCAGCGGACTAATCGGCCTGCTGATCTGGCGCCTGCGCCGTCGGGCCTAATCGCCCTGGCGAAAGTAACTTGACAACTTTCCACCCCTGGCACGCACGAGCGTGCCAGGGTTGGCTTTTTTCATTCACGTTACGCAGCCTCAGTGCACAGTCGGACTAATACGGCCACGGCGGTCGATCGTCAGCGGCAACTCGCGGCGGACGCCTCCTTCTAGTTTCACTGGCTCGCCGTCGTTGATCGCCACAAAGAGCGGCTCGGCGTCGGAATTGCCGTCAAGGATTAGCATCGTCCGGCGGGATTGGTCCCATGGCTTCTGAAGTGCGGTGAGCTTGTCTGCCAGCCGAACCCGAACTTGATTGCCGTCGCGTGTGATGCCTTCATATCGCAAGCCGTCGACGCCGACGCCGATTTGCTTTTCGAGATGCACGTAGGCGCCGCCAAGCTGGCGGTGGGCATCGGAGAGTCCGGTGAAAATCCCCGAGCACTCGCCCCAGCCCGGATGAGTGCGCATGGCCGATTGGTTGTGGCCTTCGTGGTTGATGTTCTCCGGGCCTAAGCCGAAACCGTAGATATTGGGATGTCGATAGATGTTGTTCTCGCGGTGCCGGGGAAGGTTGATCAGAACGGTGGAAGATCGGGCCGCGGCCACGGCACGCTCGAGCAGGTCTTGACGCCCCAAAGCCACGCCGAAGTAAATGTATGGCGCGACCATCTCGCACTGTCGGGCGTCGAGCCAAGTGGCTGTATCGATGTTGTCGACCGTGAAACCGCCGAACGGAAAGGCCGTGTAGACATAGTGCGGCTCCCAGCAGGCTTGGGTGAAGCTGACGTAATCGATGGCCCTTTCGCCGGCCAGCAGGTGAGCCTCTTTGCCGGTCACGCGGTGCAATGCGGCGAAACCGCGCGTGGCCCAGTAGGCGGACAGGTTTCCGCGGATCGGAAGGTTCTGCTGCTTGTCGGCCAGATAACCGACCGGATTCTGTCCGCAGGAGTAGTAAGCCTCAAGATCAATCCAACGCTGCTGGGGTAAAATGTCTCGCTCGAGGTAGGCGGCGATTCGCTGGGCGGCGGCCAAGTATCGCGGCTCTCGCTTGATGTCGTACAACTCGGCGAGAAACCACATCGTTGCCGCCGGCTGGGCGCTGAGACGTAAATCCTCCAGCGGCTGCATGTCCTCGGTATAATAGGAAGGCAACTCGCCTTGCGGCGAAACATGCCGGATGATTCCGTCTGCATAGCGGCTGAGAAAGGCGATGATGGCCGTGTTCTGCTCGCATTGGCGGTAGTATTCCAACAGATGGGCCGCCGTCTTGCTCATCGCCGGGATATTGTAGACCGTATCGGTCTTGGCGAAGATCGTGCGAATTGCGGTGTCCGGTCCGAGGCTGCTGCGCACCCATCGTCTCTCGCCCACGCGGTAGACCAGACAGAAGAACCCGTCGCGGTTCTGCGGCGACTGAAGCGTAAGGTTCACCGTGCGTCGGGCCATGTCCGTCAGGAAGGGAATGTCGAGTTGCCGCCCCCAATAGTTCATGCCGGCCGCGTCACGCGCGTTGTTCCAGAACTCGAAGTTCCACAACGCGTCGCCGAACCCCAACACACCCAGCGGCGAGACCATGCCGCCGACCGGCGCCTCGCCGATGTCGAATTTCGCAAAGACTCCATGGTCGGGCAGTCCGGGAATCGGGGCCTGGATTTTCGGGTCCATTGGCTTCGAGACAATGCCATACACGGTGCCAACATATTCTTCAAACGGCATGGCGAGGTGGCCACGTTGCTGGAACAGAGGGTGGCCGTAGCGCTTCCATTGATGGCGGACAACCTTTTGGTAACCCTGCCCTCTTGGCGTGTCCGCGCCTAAGAACAGATCGAAACCGAAGGCAATGTCCTGCGTACTGAGTGTGCGAATCATCGAAGGATCATTGACCCGCTGATAGCGAACGTGGTGCCCTATCACAAAATCCATCATCCCGTAACTGAGCACCGGCTTGCCGGTCAGGCCGGACACGACGTTCAGATCCAACGCCGTGGGCATGGTCATCTTGTCGTCTTCGATCGGGGTGGAAAACTTATTGAAAGGAATGTTTGCCGTACGCCGCGCATCGGGTGAGATTACCGCGCGCCGGTTGATCAAATCGAGATCGGGAACCAAAGCCACAAACAGAGCATCCTGCTGCAGAATGATTGCCGGAGCATGAAAGGCATGGTCTCCGATCACCTGATCGCGACCCGATCCCGAGCGCGGATCATCGCGTTTGGCTGTAGGCGAATGCACAAAATCAGGCGGAGCAGGCGCGTTGAACACCAACGAACTGAGTAGGTAATCCAACTTCGGCTCGGCAAGTGTGGCGGATACCTCGATATGCAGGTGATCGCTACCGTCGTGCAGCGTGATTGTCTGTGTGATTGCCGACGAATCCTCAGCGCGGCCCGACAGCTCGATAACCGCCATGTCGTCCGACTGTTTTCGGACGGCCCAAGTACTAAACAACGTCGCAACCGCGTAGCGACGCGACGTGACCGACGTGTTGAAGAAAGCGTTGCCGTCGGGAGTCGCTTGAAAGTCCGGACGGAACTGACTCGCCACGTTTCGCCAATGGCCCTGGCCGTCTCTTGCCTGAAAGACAACGTTCAGGCCTGCCTCATCTTTTTCTACGAGGAATTGAACTCGATCGTTGCTTACCTGTAGCGAATCGTCGGTCTCCAGTACACGTACTGTGTCCAGCGCGTTCGCCTCGGCAAATTGCGTAATGCAAAGTGCGAAGAATAGGAAACGGACGATTGATCTGCGACGCGAGCGTTTCTGGAGCGAAGTAATCCGGCGATGAGAGACGTGCATGGCTTGTGATTTCCTGTGTTGAGTCTAAGACTTCAAGTCATGGTACTGAATCCCGCTGGACGGCGGGAGCCCGTACTTCGCGGTCGTTACTTACCCCCCCGAGTGGCCGGGTACTCCGAATGCCCCTTGTCGGCTTTGTACAAAGGCCCAGCAT
>CAYYOX010000833.1:0-3013 GCA_964473065.1 uncultured Planctomycetaceae bacterium
GCCCCACGTTCTGGCGAACGTAGCTACAAATCCATGAATAATCCGCCCTAGCGGCGTTCTCACTTTCACTGGCCTGACCGTTGGCCAGCCGTACTTGCTTCAGTTGGTCGCGAATGATGCGCGAATTCCTGATATCAATATCGACATCTGGGGAGACCAGGCCGACGATAGCGGCACACCGGACGTTGCCGGCCTCATTCACCCGATGAATCGGGTCACTACGAACGGTCTTCGACGGAGCATTAATCGGCGCCGAACTCTTGTTGGGCGAGTTCTTTCATGGCTTTTAGATCGGCTTTGCCGGTGCCTAGGATGGGGATGGATTCGATCTGCCGGAAGCTGTCGGGCGAGGGGATCCAGATTGGCGGCAGTCCGGCGTCGGATAGGGCGCGGCAGATGGCTTCGGGGGCTTTGGATAGGCCCGTGTGCAGCACGATCAGCCGCTCGCCCTTTCGGGCGTGGGGCACCGCGGTGACGGCTATGGCGATCTCTTCGGCGTCTTGAAGATCCAACGCCCGAATGATCTCTTCCTCGATCCGGATGTGGGGGACCATTTCGCCGCCGATCTTCGAGAAGCGACTCAGCCGGCCGGTGATGCGGATGAAGCCGTCGGAGTCGATGGCTGCGATGTCGCCGGTTATGTACCAGCCGTCGCGGATCACCTCGGCGGTCAGTTCCGGTCGGTTCATGTAACCCTTCATCACGTTGGGCCCGCTCACCAGCAACATGCCTTCCCGGTCGACGCCCAGTTGCTCGCCCGATTCCGGATCGACAATTTTGGCCGAGATTCCGGGCAGCGTTTGCCCGATGGTCCCGTCGCGGCTGCCGCACTTGGTCGGGTCGGACATGCGTGCGGCGGGGACGTTCAAAGTGACCACGGGCGAGAGTTCCGTGGTGCCGTAGCCTTCCACCGGTCGGGCGCCGAACTTCTTCTCGAAGGCGTCGGCCAAGTCGGTCGGCAGCTTTTCGGCCCCGGTGAGCACGACTTCCATGGCCGAAAAATCTTCCGGATCGCACCGCCGCAGATAAGACCGTAAGAAGGTCGGCGTGACAATCATGATCGTCGCGCCATACTTGCCACACAGCTTGCTGATCGGCCGGGCCTCCAGCGGCGAGTAGTGATAGACGACTTGCGGCTTGAGCGTCAACGCGGTCCAGAGCGTGGCCGTGTAGCCGAACGAGTGGAAAAACGGCAGAATCCCCAACAGCACGTCACGGGTCTGCAAGTTTATGACGGAATCAAAGGCTTCGATGTTGGATCCCACGTTGCGATGGGTCAGCATGACTCCCTTGGGCAGCCCCGTCGAACCGGAAGTGAAGATCACCGTGAGCACATCGTCCGGGTCGATCTGATGTAGACCCAGGCGACGCTCGAGCAGGGCGGTCGGCATCAACCATGCCTGAGCGGCCGCGGCCAGTTTGTCCGCCAGGGTGACTTTGTCCTTGAAGTCTTCCAGGTAGACGAGTTCGGCATCGATCTGCAGGTCGAGCTTCTCCATGAACCGACGGCTGGTCAACACGTGGCGGATCTTGCACTGCTCGATGCACGCGTTCATCACCTCGGAGGAGACGGTGTAGTTCAGATTCACGGCAACCCGCCGGTCCACCGACAGGGCCGCATTGGCCACCACGCCGGCCACCGACGGAGGCAGCAACAGGCCCACGTGCTGCTCGTCCGGGGCAAGGACCTCGCGACGCAACAGCCTGCGAAAGGCTAGCGTGCGGGTAAGCAACGCCGAGCCGGTTAGCTCGGCGCCGCTGGAGTCGGCAACTTTCACTCGCCGCATGTTGCGCCGGCACATTTGCAGGAAACCACGCGGCAGGATCGGCGTTGGGCTAGATTCATTCTTCATCACAACCTTCCAAACTGACTATGGTCTGGCGAACTTCCTCGGAACCTTCCGGATCGGTCATCGGCGGCCCGAACCGGATCGATACGGGATAGGGCCACCGCTTGGGCCATTTCCAGAATAACTTTCCCCGCTCGTAACTGAAGACACTCCCCCAAAGGCCGCCAAGGTGGATCGGAACCAACGGCGCGGACGTCCCTTTGAGTATCGACAGGAACCCCGGCTGAAATTCACCCATCTGTCCGGTCCGCGTGATGTGTCCCTCGGGGAAGATGCAGACCAGATCGCCGTCAGCCAGCGCCTTTCGGGCGGTGCGGATCGATTCGACGACCGAGCGTCTGCCCGGTTTGATGGGGATCGCGCCCATATCTTTGGCCACGGCGCGAAGCCACCATTTCTGCATGTAATCGGCATAGCCAACCATACGAATGGGTCGGGGGCTATGCAGAATCAACAGCACGCCGTCGATCCAACTGACATGATTGGCCACCAGCAGCCCGCCGCCTTCCTTGGGCAGATACTCCCGTCCTTCGATTTTCACCCGATAGATCGTGTGGCTAAGCAACCATACCAGGCATCGGACGGTCGCTCCCGGCAGCAGCCACACGACGTAGAAGAACACGGGCACGGTCGCGATCCCCAGCAGCAGGAAGATCAACCCGGGCGAGAGCCCCAACGGACCGCTGCACAACCAGAACAGGCCGGCCGTAAGGAGCATGGCCGAGAAGGTGATAAAGTTACTGGCCGCCAGGATCGAGCCGCGCGACTCGTCAGGGCTGCGATGTTGCAGGAAGGCTTGAATGGGGATGTCGTACAATCCGGCACTCGTACCGAGCATGAACAGCCAGAAGCAACTCCAGAAATAGGCCGTATTGGAGGACGTGCCGATGGCCGGGTCGACCACCGAGAGCAGAACGGCGCTGACGGCCATCCCGGCGGCTACGAGGCCCGGGTGCACCTGGCCGGTGCGCTCGACGACCTGGTCTTCGGACTGCTCAATCCACATGGCGCCGTAGCCGACGGTTTCGATCAGGCCGCGCTCTTCGAGCGCCTTTACGACGCACGCGTCGTGGCCGGTAGCGTCGACAACCACCTTGGCCTCGAGTGCGACGGGGTCCACGCAACTGATCTGCCGCGGCAGCGCCTGAACGGCCGTCCAGTTT
>CAYYOX010000834.1:0-2241 GCA_964473065.1 uncultured Planctomycetaceae bacterium
AGCCAGTCCCCGTTTTCGGGCTCCCGCATGATAGTTCGACAACTTTGCAGATCTCTTGGCCCGAGCCGCTTGTGAAATCCCGGTCGGCTCCCTAGAATGGGAAGTGTGGGGGAAAACCGGGCCCAACAGCGGTCGGCTCGGGGCAGGATGCCCATGCTGGATTCTTCCCAGGCCGCTTCGACCTTCCTCAACTTCAGCCGAACTGCTTGGCGTTACTGCTTGGCATTACTCTTTGGCGGGGCTTTGCTTCCATGAGCGAACTGAACCACGAGTGCGGTGTTGCCGCGATCTACCATTTGCCCGGCCCGGACGCCAGCCCTTTGTGTCCGACCGGCGATCCGGAAGAGGTGTCGCGGCTGATGCCCCGGATTCTGTTGGATATCCAAAATCGGGGCCAATTGGCTGCCGGCATGACCTCGTACAATCCCGACCGGAAACAACTGATCGACACCCACAAGGAGGTCGGCAGTGTAAACGAGGTCTTCCGGATGAGCCATCGGGGCAAATTCGACAACCTGATGCAGGAATATGCAGGCAGGGCGGCGATCGGGCATGTCCGATATGCCACCTGTGGCCAGGATGATCGCAGTTACGCCCAGCCCTTCGAGCGACACCACATCCGCAAGCACAAGTGGTTCAGCTTCGCCTTCAACGGCCAATTGGCCAATTATCTGGATTTACGCCGCGAATTGCTCGGCGACGAGGACAACCATCTCTCCCGGGAAACCGACACCGAAATCATCATGCACCAGATCTGTCGAGCACTGGCCGGCAACGCGCGGCCCGAGTTGATCGACGTCTGCCGCGGTCTGGCCGAGAAGATCGACGGGGCCTATAGCATGGTGTTCCTCGATGCCTTGGGGAATATGCTGGTTGCCCGGGACCCGCTGGGAATCAAACCGCTGATTTACGCGTTGGAAGGGCCCCTCTTTGCAGCGGCCAGCGAGAGCGTGGCCCTGCTGAACCTGGGATTCGCCCCCGAGAGCATCAAATCGCTTGCCCCCGGTCACGCGGCCGTCATTCACGACGGCAAGTTCGAGATCCAGGAATTTGCTCCCAGCCCCCGCCGGGCGCATTGCTTCTTCGAGTGGATCTATTTCTCCAACGTGGCCAGCACCCTGGACGACCGCAGCGTCTACCTGACGCGCAAGGCGCTCGGCGAAGAGATGGCCCAACTCGAGACCGTCCCGATCGACGAGGATACGGTCGTGGTACCCGTGCCGGACACCAGCAAGGCGGCGGCCGACTCGATGGCGTTTGCCCTGAAGATCCCCTGCGTGGAAGGCCTGATTCGCAACCGTTACAGCGGGCGATCCTTCATCGAGGGCGACCACAACCGGCGAATGAAGGCCCAAACCAAGTACACGCCGCTTCGCGAGGTGCTCGAAGGCAAGCGAGTGCTGCTGGTCGAGGATTCGATCGTCCGCGGCACGACCCTAAAGGCCCTGCTGATGCGGATTCGCCAGTTGGGCCAACCTCGCGAGATTCACGTCCGCGTGGCCTGTCCCCCGATTGTCTCGCCGTGCTTCTACGGCATCGACATGTCGACGATCAGCGAACTGCTAGCCCCGCACTTCCTTGACGGCGGACCGTTGACCCCCGAGATCGAAGCCACGATCGCCGCGGAATTGGAGGCCGACTCGCTACGCTACCTGCCAATTGAATCGGTGGCCAAGGCGGTCGGCTTTCCCACCGACGATCTATGCCGCGCCTGCATCACCGGCAAGTATCCCACCCCCGCCGGCCAAAAACTGGCCGAAATCGCCCAGGAAAACTACCGCAACTGCGTCGAAGGCCGAACCTACGACGCAGTAGGCGACAAGCGGTAGCCGCTCGAGAGAAAAAAGAGCTGCGTCCCCTTTTGCCCTTAGGAGATCGTTTCATGTCCTCTTGTACCCAAGCTAGCCTTCGTGGATCCGTGAGAATCCTTCAGATCATCGTTGCGTCAATAGTCTTTGCCATGACGGTTGCGTTATTGTTTCAGGTAAGCAGGGCACAATTGGGTGTTTCGCTGTTCCAAACATGCGGTAGCATTGTTGCTGCAACGCTGCTAGTGCTCCTGAGTTTTCTCTTGCCTGCGAGATTGGCAGGTGACGAAACTCGCAAACTCGCGCAAGGCATTTGGCGTCCAAATCTTCTAACTAGGATTTGTGTCCGGTCCATTCGGCAATCCCCGCAATCACTCGACCGAGACTCGCCAGAAACACTGTTTGCCATCTACCACACGAAAACAGTGTTAGG
>CAYYOX010000834.1:2251-2998 GCA_964473065.1 uncultured Planctomycetaceae bacterium
GCCACTGCGGATTCGACACTGAGAATCTGGCCTATCACCTGAAAATTGGGGGAAAGGCTGCCTTGGTTTTGGCTTTCATCTGCCTCCTCTTTCCCGCGATGAGCTTTTTCCGGACGGGGCACGACGAATGGCCTGGTAGCATCGCTCTGACCGTCGCCCATCTCTTGGGAGTCGGTGCGTTTGTCATTTGGGCCAAAAAGGACCCCTCCGACCCAAGCGGCTCGGTTGATCGGCTAGGAGTGGTGAAACTCGCGGCCTTTCTGGCACTCTCTTTTCTGCTGGGCTGGGCATTGCTCCCGGTGTCGGAGACGCTCGCCAGCGTCGTTCAGTGTTTCGTGTTCGTGGGATTCCTCCAGGAGATCCTCTTCCGAGGCTACGTCCAGTCGAGGCTAAATGATGTTTTCGGCAGGCCTTTCAACCTTGGCGGCGTGCGTTTCGGTCCGGCGCTGGTGATTACCGCTTTACTGTTTGGCCACTTCCATCTGTTGAACTCCGGGGCCCAATATCCTTGGGCCGTCTGGACAGTAGCGAGCGGGCTCTTCTTTGGATATATTCGAGAAAAGACCGGATCGGTCATAGCGTCAGGGTTCGCACACGGATGCATGCTCCTTCCTGTCGCGATATTCTCGGCAAGCTAGGGACGAAAAAGGGACGAAAAAGGGGACGCAGCCAATCCTGTTCGGCTCGAAATCTGCACATTGAAGTTAGGTAAAATAAGTAGTATAGCTGGACTTGCGCGCTCGGCCA
>CAYYOX010000835.1:0-2983 GCA_964473065.1 uncultured Planctomycetaceae bacterium
GGGTCCTCACCGAACTCGCCGAGGATCCCGTCGCCCTCGTAAAGGGCTTGGATGTTCTCCAAGATTGTCAGCGTCTTGTCACCCCAAGTGGGGTTCCCGCCGACGGTCATCGGCCCTTGGCCCACAACGGCCAAGCTGCCGCCCGGATAGATCTCGGGCGTGACGTAAGGGGATCCATCGACCTCGATCTTATCGTGGGCGTCGCCGTCGATGTCGATGTTCAACGTGGCGTCCCCGTCAAACTCGATCGTGCCGAAAATCTTCGCCGTGCCCGGGCTGTTGCCCACATTGGCCTGCCCGAGAACGTACAGGTTGCAGGGGATTCCCTCTTCATCACCGGCGTCCGGGTCGTGGTACTTGCCCAACAAGGCCCCGTCGCCGAGGTTCAGGTTCATTACGCTCAGTCCGCCTTCCAGCCCGCTGGCATGGTCGACGATCAGGTTTACGCCGTCGGCCAGGGTCAGGTTACCGAATTCGGCATCCTCCGCGGCGTTTAGTTCCAGCGTCGTAGTGGCCGTGACGACGAAGTCGGTGTTATCCAGCAGGATTACACCGGGCATCAGCACCGGGTTCAACAGTTCGAGGATTTCCGCCTCGACCAGGCCGCGGTTGTAGATGTGGACTTCATCGATCTGTCCGACCCAGGCGGCCCAGGCGTTGACGGCGGCCGTGTAGGTGTTGCCGATGGCGACTGCGCCAGTCACGGGATCCGTCGCGGAGCCGCCGCCTTGGGCCACCTTGACGCCGTCGATCCAGAGTTGGTTTTCGCCAACTCCAGCCACGTCTCGAACCGAGACCACATGATACCAACGGTTGGCCACTACCGGTCCGTCGGCCGGAGGGGCGCCAGTAAAGCCGCCGCCGTGGTCGCCGAAGCCTCCCGCAACGGTTGCATCGTAGGCCAAGTGTGCAAAACTGCCCCAGTCGCCGACAATGCCGTGCCAAAGGCCGTCCGCCACGTCAAGATTGGCCCAAGCCGAGATGGTGTAGACTCCGCCGATATTCGCGGGGTCGACGTTAAGCCAGCTAGTTCCATCCAAATCGAGCGCTCCACCGAGCTTCCCTTCGGTCGTGTGTGCTGGGGCGCCGATTTCGGTGTAGGTGCGGCCGCCCGCGGTGGCGCTGTCGTACCCGAGATCCGTAGGGTCCTCGAACCGCCACTGGGCGACCAGCCCGTCGGTCGGAACCACAGGCGCGGCGCCGGATCCGTCGATCGTGACGGTGCCACCGGAAAGCTGGACGCTCATGGCGGCGCCGAGGTCCGCGCCGCTGACCTGAATCGAATCGCCTTCGCTGATGTTAAACGTCACGACCTCGCCGTATTTGAAACTTTCGGCGACGGTTACGTGGTTCGAGGGCCCCGTGTCGACGATCGGTCCTGTGTCGAGCCTGAAGTTATCGACGGCCAAATCGTTGCCGGCCGTGCTGAGCGCGCCGCCGGTGACGTTCAACATACCGAGTGTCCCACCGCCGGAGAGCGCCACTTGGCCCTCGGTGACGGTTGCTGTCTGGCCGGCGCCATCCACGGTGCCGCCAACATTCAGTGTATAACCGTCGGTGCTCGAGAGGGTCACGTCCGCATTGACGGCCAAGGGGTAGCTGCCGCCCAAGACCACCTCCACGCCACTGGTGCCACTGTCGCCGGCACCGGCGGTGATCGAGGCCGCCGCTTCGACGGTCACTGCGTTATCGAAAGTGACCGGCGAGCCGGCTGAGGCCTTGGCCGAGAGCATCAGGCCGCCGCCATTGAGATTCACCGCGGCGCCTTCGATCGGATTCGAGCCGTGATAGGCGACCAGACGACCGCCTTCGACCTCGAAGGTCGCTCCGGCCAGATCGCTGGCCGCGGAGTCGAGGATGAGGTCGGCCGAACCACGCTTGATGATGGTCATGCCGGGAGCCGTAAGCGGACCCGGGTTGGTGTTCACGCCCGTGCTGAATCCGGCGCTGGTTGCCCCCGGGTCGATCGACGTACTGAAGAAGTTGATTTGGACCAGTGCCGCTGCCGTACCCAGAATACCGTCTTCGATGGTGAGATTTCCGAAGTTGGTGGAGTCGACGTTGGCAAGTATGGTCGAATCGGCTGTGACCAGCAGATCGACCGGCGCCATGTCGACGGCGCCAAGATAACCGCCGTACCAACTGGTGATCTCCGCGTCGCCGAGTGCTCGATTGTAGAGATACATCTCGTCGATCAGGCCGTTCCACAGGTTGTAGCTGAGGGCAGGATACGTGGTGCCGATGCCCATGATGCCGAGCGGCGCAGTGGCCACTCCGTAGGAGACCGCGGACTTGACGCCGTTGATCCACAAACTGTTTTCGCTTCCACCTTCACTTCGCACGGAGACCAGGTGATACCAACGATCACCTTCGACGTCCCCGTCGGCCGGTAAACTGCTGGTCGCGCCGGCGCTGTGATCGCCGAAGTTTCCACCCGCATCATAGCCGAGATGCATCCACGTGGTGCCCTCCCAATTGCCAGCCACGCCGTGCCACAAACTATCCACCGCAGCCGGGTTCATCTTGACCCAGGTGGCCAGCGTGTAAGTGCTCGTGGCCTCGGGAATGTCGACTACCAGGTGGCCCGCGCCACCGAGCGACAACGCGCCGCCGGCGTAACCATCCGCCGAATGGCCCACGACGCCTACCGGGCTCCAGGTCCGCGCGTTATCCACGCTGTCGAATCCGAGCTCCCCGGGAAGCTCGAATTCCCATTGGGCGATGGCATCGCCACCCGGCGCGGGCGGAACTCCGGCAACCGGCGTCACCGACAGGATGCCGCCGGCCAATTCGACGGTCGAGGCGCCGATCGCCTGCGGACCGGTAACGTCCAACGTGCCGTTGCTGACCAGAATATCACGTCCGCCAAAGGCGTCGGTGCCGCGCAGCTCCAAGGTTCCGCCGGCCACCTCGAGCGTGGCCGTGGCGTGTAGGTTCTGCGGCGGCAGCGAGACGGTCCAGGTGCCGGTTCCGGCCTTGGCGA
>CAYYOX010000836.1:0-2974 GCA_964473065.1 uncultured Planctomycetaceae bacterium
GGCGTCGGGATCGCTGCCGCGGATGCTCTTGATCAGTGCGCTGATCGTGTCGTAGTGCGTGTCGCCGTCGCGATCGTATTGAATCGCCTTGCGCTGGACCGACTCCGCGGCCAACTGGCGCGTGAACTCGACCGGTCGTGCCGTGCTGGAGAGCACGCCGATCTCCAGCGCCGAGAGGGCCTGACGCGCATCGCCGTCGCTGAGCTGGGCCAGGAACTCCAACGCGTCGTCGTGCAGGCGGATCTCATATTGGCCCAGGCCACGCTGTTTATCCGCCATGGCGCGAAGCACGAGCGTTTTGATGTCGTCGACCGAGAGCGGTTCAAATTGGAACACGCGGCTGCGGCTGACCAACGCGCTGTTGATCGTAAAGAAGGGGTTTTCGGTGGTGGCTCCCACCAGGATCACCACGCCGTTTTCCACGTCCGGCAGCAACACGTCCTGCTGTGCCTTGTTAAAACGATGGATCTCGTCGATGAACAACAGCGTCTTGTGCCCCTCCGCCGAGAGGCGATCGTAGGCCTCGGTGAGCAGTTGCCGCAATTCCTTCACGCCGCTGGCCACCGCACTGAGTTGCCGGAACCGGCTCTGCGATTCGCGGGCCAATAGCCGGGCCAAGGTCGTTTTGCCACTGCCCGGAGGGCCGTAGAAAATGACCGAGCCCAGCCGGTCGGCCTTCAACAGCCGCCGCAGAAGTTTCCCTTCGCCAAGAAAATGCTCCTGGCCGACAAACTCCCCGAGCGACTCGGGCCGCATCCGCGCCGCCAACGGCTGCGCCGTGCGACGATTAGCTTCTTCACTAGCTTCGAATAGGGACATGGTAATCTCTGGCCATTGGGTCGTCGTGCCGACGACCGCTAAACGAATCTTGGTCGTCGTGCCGACGACCGCTAAACGGGGGCGGTGGCATCGTTCCTTAGTTTAGCAGCCGTCGGTACGACGGTCCAGCGTGTTTAGGGGTCGTCGGTACGACGACCTGCCCTACCCTTCGGGGAAAAGTGACGTGACAAAACCCCACTGCTGCGGCTTCAACCCGGCAGCTTCCGGGTTGGTCTCCACATACTGCACGGCCGCCCAAACGGCTTCTTCCTCGTCAAGAAACACGTTCCACCCGCCTCTGGTCCATGGCGTCCTCTTCAAATCGAGCAATGAAGTGGCCCTTCCCTTGAATTGATTGACCAAATACTCGATCCGATGCTTTGATCGGGTTACCACGAGATGGACGTGGTCGTTCATAATTGCACACGCCGGAACAAGCAGATCCAGTCGGGCCGTAACTTCCGCAAACGCTTGGGCAACGATCGGTCGCGTGTCATTGTTTAGGTAATAGGGTGGTCGCGACATACGTGACATGGCGCCTGTACGAAACCGGCCTTGAGTGCATCGGTCGGGCTGTGGATTCTGCCGACCGTACTGAATTCCACCCAAGGCCGCAAGCTCCGTGTTGTAGATAGTTTTCGAGTAGGAGCCGCGAGGATCGTTGGGAAGCCACGTGCCGAAGGTGGTGAAGATGGCATGGTAGGCGATGATCATGAACCGCTCCTTGGGTCGTCGTGCCGACGACCGCTAAACGGGTTGGGATTGTCGTACGGCCGATTGCCAAACGGGTCTTGGTCGCCGTGCCGGCGACCGCTAAACGGAGGCGGCGACATCCATCCTTAGTTTAGCGGCCGTCGGCACGACGGTCCAGTGTGTTTAGCGGTCGTCGGCACGACGACCTAGAGCCTGGCAGCCAAGACCCTGGGGTCATTCCGGCTCAATCGGCCCGCCGTTGGGGAGTAGTTCGCGCAAGGGACACTCGTTGCACTTCGGCTTGCTCTTGCGGCAGTAGTCCTTACCCAAGCGAACCAGCAGGGCGTGGTACTCGTTGTACAGAGCCACATCCTGCGGGAGATGATCGTAGAAGTGTTGCTGGACGGCGTGATAGTCGGCCTCGGAATCGATCCAGCCGTGCCGTTTAAGGATGCGATGAGTGTACGCGTCGACGACGAACACGGGCAGCCCGCCGGCGTAAAGCAGAATCGAATCGGCCGTTTCCGGACCGACGCCATGCACCGAGAGCAACTCCTCGCGCAGCGTGTCGACGCTGGTCGAGAACATCTGCTTTAGCGACCCGTCGGAGCGCGGCACGAGAAACGCCACCCCACTGCCACGCCGGCGGGCCTTGACGCGAAAGTATCCGGCCGGGCGGATCAACTCTTCGAGCTCGTCGACGGCAACCTCGTGCAAGGCGTGTGGCTCGAGCAGGTCGACTTGGCGGAGTTGGTCGATGGCCTTCTCGACATTCTTCCAACTCGTGTTCTGCACCAGCACGGCGCCGACAATCACCTCGAACGGCGTCCGGCCCGGCCACCAATGCTGGGGCCCGAACTTTTTCAGCAGAAGGTCATGGACTTCGTGAAGCGAGTTTGTCATGTTGAACGATCACAGCGCGGGAGATTCCGGGAAACCCTTATCATTGCCGCTGACGCCTTCAATTGACACTTTGAATCAGCCCCAAGTCCGGCCTATGGTCCCGTAGTCGCCAACAGCCTGTCCACTGCTTTGACGAACGGACCTTCGCGATCTGGCCGGTCTTTCTTACTAATCTGCTCGAACTGGTAAAGCCAGCTTGTCTTGCCGGATGCGATATCCCGATTGGCGGCCAAACCCAAGACCGCATCATGTACGACCTTCTTTCCCCGGTTAGCCATTGTCCCGTCAGCCTTTGAGGACGTGAAGGCCTTCGCCGTCGATAGATCGAGGAGTTGAAGCTCGGTCGCTGACCAGGTCTGATTGTTTCGGGCGATCAGCGTATCGATGGCATTCACTCGACGATCGCGGTTGAAGTCGTGGAGCGTGTCGAGCAACGCCGGATCGAAGAACGGCCGGGGGTTGTTGCGGACCTCCAGCACGTCGTAGGCATCCACCTTGCCGTCGCCGGTACACTCGCCGACCAGATTGCCGAAGTAGAACACGTCGGCCGCCGCAAGGC
>CAYYOX010000837.1:0-2968 GCA_964473065.1 uncultured Planctomycetaceae bacterium
GGTTTACGGAGTCGTCGCCCTGGTGGGTGCGGACGTGGATCTCGCTGACGTCGCGGACCACGGGACTATCCGTCGCCCCGTCGGGCCGCACGATGGTTACCCGCCCGAGAAACGGCAGAATGCCCTCGATCGGATCGCTCATCTTGAGGGCCCGCAGCTTCTTGCCGTTGTTGCCGGAGGAAAGGACTTTGTCGTCAATGTCGACGTCTCCGTCGCGATTGATGTCCAAGAGATGCGTTACCGAGACGTCCGTTTCATCCTCGTCCGGAAACAGGTCCTGATCGGCGCCTTCCACCTGAATCGACGGGAAACTGTCCGGCAATCGATAGTAATAGTCTCCGGTCGTTTCGCCAACCAGGTTGCCGAAGTAGAAGACGGCCGGCGTGTCGAGGCCCGTGTTGGCGGTGTCTTTGATCTTCACGCGAAC
Source organism: uncultured Planctomycetaceae bacterium (assembly GCA_964473065.1). Lineage (GTDB taxonomy): Bacteria > Planctomycetota > Planctomycetia > Pirellulales > Thermoguttaceae > CAYYOX01. Next base: position 428 of record CAYYOX010000837.1, read on the forward strand.
CCAGCCGTCCTCCACGGCATAGGTTCCCGACCATGTGAACGTGACTCGCGTGACGCCTTCCGCGGGCGCTTCTTCCGGCGGGCGAACGATGATCGACGGCGTCGCCAAAGGCACCCAACTCCCGCTGGTAGTCTGCTGAAACTCGAAGTCAGTGGCCGAGACGTTCGGCGCGTTCCACAGATCGACCATGATGCCGTTGAGTCCCTTATCGTAGTTGGTGACGTTGGCGAAGGTGGCTTGCGTGTCGGGCAACAGCGGGAACTTGTCGGCGGCGATGGCGTTGTCGTCGCTGTCCCCGCCGGCCACGTGATTCGCACCCGCCGTACCGCCATCGAAGAGCGAATCATCATAGAAGGCGTACGCGGTCATCGGGTCGATGTTCACTTCGTCCGACTGGTGTTTTTCCGGATCGGCGGAGTCGCGATCGTACCCGTGCACCTGCAAAATGCCGGGCGAAAACGTGAGCGCCGCCTCGGCGTACCAGAACTTCAGCCACCACGTGCCGAGATTTGCGTCGATGATTGCCAGGTCGGCGCTATTGACTAGGCCGTCGCGATTGAAGTCGTAGTCGTGCGTGATCTCCGCGGTTGTGCTGCCATATAGGGTGAGGTAGTCATCAACCGCGGTTCGGTCGACCATTTTCACCTCGAAGTGTTGCCGCCAGCCGCCAAGGTAGTCCTTGCCGTCCACGTCGCCCTGAAGGTTTCCAAAATAGAAGATGTCGTCATCGTCCAGCCCCGTGTTTTCCCTACCGGCCTGTTCGTCGTCAGCCAGGACGGTAACGCGCAGCCAGTTGTTTTCCACGGCCTCGTTCTCGGCCCAGATGAGCGTCACACGAGTGACGCCGTCTTCGAGTTGAGTGGTCGCTACCGTGGGCGCGTAGGCATGCTCTTCCCAGCCGGTCCCCCAGGTCTCGAAGAAGAAATCGTCAACCGTAATCTGGCCCGGCGGATTCCAGATATCGACCATGATCCCATTCAGACCCTTGTCATAGGACGTGTAGTTTCGAAACATCGACTGTTGAGCCGGCGTAGTCTCATCGCGGTCCCGCTCATGCAGGATCGGAAAGACGTCCGGCGCGATGGCCGTGTCGTCGTTGAAAGTGGGGTCGTTGCTGGGGTTGTCCCAATACGAGTTGTCATAAAAGACATACCGTCCCACAACATTCGTCGTCCGGTCGGCCCCCATAAACGTCCCGCCGTCGAACTTTGCAAGGTTGTTATCCTCGTCAGTCTCGACCACCGCGTCATAGGAATCAAGCTTGGCCATCAAATAATAATCAAACGGCGCATCCTCGAAATTGGCTTTGAATACGGCAGTGTGTGTATCTGCGAGGAGTCCGTCGCCGGTGACCGAATGGGTCATCAACAGTGTTCCAGGAGTCACACCGTCCACTGAACTGTAGATGCCGATGTCGAAAGCGTTGGCTGTGGCATTGTATATCTCGTAGTCCACATGCAGATCCAGCCGCTCCTCGACGCTCGCAGAATCTGGATACGTGTAGAACGTGTCCATGAATAGGTCAACCGACAGCAGTCGTCGCTCTTCGAGCGGTTCTATACGAAGCGGGCGATGTCTTCTCAGGCCGTGAAGTCCAGCACGTAAATGATCCAGACCAGCTACTCTTGATTTCGAGAAAGTATTTTTCATCACGCAGTCCTCCTTCAATAAGTGTGAGTGTTTACGAAAACAGATTACGCAACACGTCCTGCGGCTCTCGTGTGCTGCCGCCTCCGAATACCATATCCAAGAACAACCACGCTTCCGGTAATGAGAAGCATCCAAGTGCCGGGTTCTGGAATGAACGCAACTCCCTGCGGCGAAACTAATCCGGTGATAATCGCCTCGCTTCCCGTCCCGTCAAGATTGGCCCGCCAGATGCTTCCCGTGCTCGACTGGGCCCAATAGATAGTGTCGGCATCCAAATCCAACGCGATCCCTCGGGGCGAGGTGAGGTCAACCAAAACGTCTTCGACGTTCGTGCCGTCCAGGTTGGCGCGTCGGATCTTACTGAATCCTGACTCCGAATCGGCCCAGTACATCATCGCGTTTTCGAGGTCCAGCGCGATGCCCTTGGGCCGCCCCGGACCCGTCACGAGGTTTTCCACGAAACTCCCATCGAGATTCGCACGTCGGACGGCGTGTCCCAATGTCGTAAAGGCGGTCCAATAGATCTTTCCGCCATCGATATCTAGTGCGATGCCCTTCGGCGACTCTGAATGAAAGGAGGCAACAACCTCCTCCATATCCGTACCATCCAGATTCGCGCGTCGAATGTGATCTTCACCTGATTCCGTCCAATACATCTTCCCGCCGGAAAGATCCAGCGCAAGTCCATCCGCATCTGCTAATCCACCGACAAGTTCTTCAATCTCAGTTCCATCCAAATTGGCACGCAGTATGGCGCCACCCATTGCATCGGTCCAATACATCTCTTGGTTCGCGGCGTCCAAAGCGATGTCCCAATAACCACCCACCGCGTCAATCAGCGTCTCGACGTTGGTTCCGTCGGCATTGGCGCGTTGAATCTCGCCAGCGGCA
>CAYYOX010000838.1:0-2961 GCA_964473065.1 uncultured Planctomycetaceae bacterium
GCCTTGCCGATCGATCCGAGCAGTGTCTAGGCGCCGGCCGCATTTCGCGCGCTACTCGATTCGGGGAATTTCTTGACGATCTGCCCGTACATCTCCTGGGCCTCATCCTCTTGCCCGGCAAACTCGCGCGAGATGGCCAGTTGCAACAGGGCCTCGGCCGAATCACCCGCGTTGGGATAGTCGGCCACGTATTGCTCGAGGTCCTTTAGCCACTGAGCTTGAATCTTGGGAAAATCGGGCTTCTCGGCCTGCAAACTGGCCGTGTAGGCGGCCGTGAGGAGTCGGAATTTCACATAGGCCGCCAGTAGCTTGTCGTTCGCATCGCCCCCTTCGAGCTGCTTGAGGAGTTGCTGCAACTTCTCGGCCCCGCCCGGAAACGAATTCGTTTGAACGGCCGCGCTGATCACGTCGGCCAGTTGGCGAACCCAGGTAGCGCGGTCCTGCGGCGTACGGGCTTCGGCAGCCAGTATCTCCAACAACGCGGCACGTTGCACATTGTTCTCGGCCGTGGCCAGGCCGTCCATCGCCCTTTGTGCCGCTTCACTGGGCCCGTCGCTACTCGCCTGGGGACGATTGGCCGCCGGTCCTCGGAAAAAGAACCCCGATGCCAGGCTGTCCTGGGCGTCGTCGCCGAGTTGCGGCAGGTCGATGACCCGCCACACGTTGCCGACTTTGATCAAGGTGCCGATTTGAACTTGGGCGTGATCTCCGTTGGCCTCGATGATGGCCGTGACATTCTCGTAGATAGTGAGGTCCTTGGTGGAATCGTTCGTTCCGGCCGGCACGATGCCTGGCACGCTTCCGCTGAACTGCACCCACTTGGCGCCCGGACCGATCGTTTTCTGGGCGGCGGCCATCTTGCCGAATTGCGTGCCTGCTTGGCGTAGTTTTTCCACCACACTCTTGCCTGTCTCGGGACCAAGCCCCAGCGATTTCAACTCAGTGGCAGTGAGTATCACTCGGGCAAACCGCGCGGCGTCACGGTTGACTAAGGCGGCCACGACCTCGGCCGTAACTTCCTCGGCCGAAATGGTCTTCCAGGCGTCGACTGTGCCGTCTTCGTTGGTGTCCACTCCCCAGCGACTTCCACTGGTGTGAAACCAGCGATAGTTGTCGGCCTTGCCGTTATAGTTGGCGTCGATGTCCCGATAGACCTCCAGCCCGTCTTTGTAGTAGCTCCACTGATCGACCACGTTGTCCCCGTTGCTGTCGACGAACTTCCGCAGTATCAGGCCGTTGGGATCCTGGACGATCCAGCCTACCTTGCCGTCAATTTTACGGGCAGTAAGCTTGCATTGGGCGATCTGCTGGGCGTCGGGTTGCGAATAGTCGATCCCTTTCTGGATCGGCGTCAGCTTCAACGCCTGATCGGCCGTCGGCGTGGCTCCCTGGGCGGACTGCAACCATACGACGGCCGACAGAATGGCAAATCCAGCGATATCCCAACGGTGAAGTTTGATTCTCATGATTCTTTGTCTCCTCGAATTCTGGCCAACAACAGACCGCCGGACAAACCGGCACTGATTCATTTTCGGCCCAAGTCGACCCCAAACATGATCCGTTTAGGCAGACTTTTCCACTTATGAGGATCTTGCCGGGTTATATTGATACCCGTCCACAGGACGGGTTCTCGTAAGGCGTTCTACCGCGCCGAGTTTTCCGGGCGGGTTTGACAGATGACCGCCAGGAGGTAAAATGCGAAGGTTCGGCCGCCAATTGGCCGACCTTACAATGAATGGACCGTCGGGCATCGTTTCCGGTGGTCGAGCGGGCGTATAGCTCAGTCGGTTTAGAGCGCATCCCTGATAAGGATGAGGTCCGAGGTTCGAATCCTCGTACGCCCACTCAAGAAAACATCTTGCCACGCAAGGACTTACGACGATTCGAAAATCACACAATCACACAGACAACAACCTGAAGCTCGGGGGTCAACCCCCGAGCTTGCTTTTTTAAGGAAACAACGATACATATAGGCGAAAGCGGGACAGATTCAACTTCGAAGAGCTACCGAGGCGAATTACCGGCGGCAGATGAAGCGTTGCTCGCTCTTGCCGGTGAGCTTCGTCGCGATGTAGAACACCTTGCGGCGAAAATCGGCGAGAGGAATGTGCTGAAGCAGCCGAAGGAGTTGGCAGTTACGGCCGACTGGATCGAAGCCGAGTTGGGCGCGGCTGAATACGAGGTGCAACGCCAGGAGTACCAAGTCTCGGGTGTGACTTGCTGCAACCTGGAAGTCGAAATCCCCGGCAAGGCCCAAGCCAAGGAGATCGTCATTGTCGGGGCCCATTACGACACGGTGCTCGGCACGCCGGGAGCAAACGACAATTCCAGCGGCATCGCAGCCACGCTGGCCTTGGCCCGACGATTCTCGAAGCATAGCCCGCATCGCACGTTGCGTTTCGTCGCTTTCGTCAACGAGGAGCCGCCGTACTTCCAGACGAAAGAGATGGGGTCATCCGTTTATGCGCGTCGTTGTCGACAACGCGACGAAAACATTGTTGCCATGCTGAGCCTGGAAACGATCGGCCACTACGACGATGCGCCGGGAAGTCAGAAGTATCCAGCGCCGTTGGGGATGTTGTATCCTTCCGAGGGTAATTTCATCGGTTTCGTGGGTAACTTCGGATCGCGCAAGTTGGTCCGCCGCGTGATCGAGACGTTTCGCCAGCACGAGCCGTTCCCCTCCGAGAGCGCCGCGCTGCCCGCGGCCGTGCCAGGCGTGGGCTTCTCGGACCATTGGTCGTTCTGGCAGGAGGGATACCCGGCGCTGATGGTCACCGATACGGCCATGTTTCGCTATCCACACTACCATTCGCCAGACGACACGGTCGAGAAAGTCGACTTCGAGCGTATGGCTCGAGTGGTGCGGGGGCTGGAAAAGGTGGTTGCCGAGCTCGCCGAATGACGGGTGGGCAGATGCCGACCGTAGCTGACATGGGAAAACCGCCGGTGGTTGATTTA